>NZ_JBUEQR010000030.1:0-55312 GCF_054968985.1 Streptococcus sp. 1F3
ATTAGGTTTTAGAGATAGAAGATAAGGGGAGAGGAAGATGAAAATGAGCCATCCTTGCTTCAAAAAAAGTGCTTAATAAACAAAGTGATATAAGAAAACGTTCATGCGTTTGACGTGGCTAGATAGTATAAACTATTGACAATTCGTTATCTTTGTTATACAATGTATTACAGAAAGAAAAGGTATCACAATATGGGAATAGTATCATTGAGATTAAACAGTGCAGAAGAAGAACTTTTCAGAAGTTACGCAACGCATACAGGTAAAACCCTATCAGAATTGTTTAAGAATGCTTTAGTGGAGCAGATAGAGGACAAACTAGACTATGAAGCTGGTATCCGAGCCTTGAAAGAGTTCGAGAAGAACCCTATTACTCATTCAATAGACGACATCATCGAGGAGTTAGAAAATGAGTTATAGACTAGTCCTCAGTGATGATGTCAAGAAACAACTGAAAAAAATGGATAAGCATATAGGGCTGATGTTAGCTAAAGACATGAAAAAGCGCCTTGATGGCTTAGTCAATCCAAGACAAATCGGAAAGGCATTGACAGATCAATTCAAAGGGCTATGGCGCTATCGGGTTGGGAACTATCGCATTATCTGCGACATTCAAGACGATAAGCTGATTATACTAGCTCTTGAAATAGGACACCGGAAAGAAATTTATAAATAGAGCCTAGCTACTGAACTGCACCCCAAAAGTTGGACACAAAATCTAACGATTGGGCAATGTCATTAAGTTAAGATTCTATTCCAATATTTATTGGATAGGGTCTTTTTATTTTTCAATAAAGTGATAGACTAAAATCAAAAAGGAGTTTCCCCTGCTTATGCGTACTTGGAAAAGACTGAGGAAAAAAGTGTAAAAAAGCGCTGATGGTTTCTTCTACTATTGCATTCTTACGGATAATGATATAATGAAAAGAAGTAAAATGAAGGAGAGATATGGAGATGAATGAAAAGATGAAAGGGACACTCTTGACCCTCATTGCAGGGATTGCTTGGGGCTTGTCAGGGGTGAGTGGACAGTTTATCATGGCAAGAGGTGTGACAGTAGAGATGGTGACGGTCCTGCGTTTGGCGATTTCGGGTGTTGTCTTGCTTGCTTTAGCCCTCTATCAAAATCCACAGAAAATCCAGCAATTATTGACAGATAAAAAAGCCTTGATCCGCTTGGTTCTCTTTTCGATTTTTGGTCTGGTCTTTAATCAAATCGCCTATCTAACAGCGATTTACCATACCAATGCAGGGACAGCAACAGTGTTACAATACCTATGCCCCATTTTGGTCTTGACCTATGTTTGTATAAGGAGAAGACAAAAGCCAACAGCGGTTGAAGTGATTGCTATATTCCTTGCTATTGCAGGTACTTTTGTCATTGCAACTCACGGTCAAGTCCATCAGTTAGCAGTGACACCACAAGGTTTGTTCTGGGGCTTGCTGGCTGCTATGACCTGTGCCCTTTATATCATTTTGCCAATCAGTATCATTAAACAATACGGCAGTCTATTGGTGATTGGGCTTTCTATGTTATTGGGAGCACTTGAGGTCAGTCTATTTTTTCAGCCATGGAAGCAAGTTCTTCCCTTTAATGTGGAGATTTTCTGGGGCTTAATTGGTATCGTGGGAATTGGAACTGTCTTTGCTTACACAGCCTTTTTAAAAGGTGTGAGTATGGTTGGTCAGGTTAATGGAAGTCTACTTGCTTCGATCGAGCCGATCTCTTCCGTCTTTTTTGCGGTTTTATTGCTTGATGAGGCTTTCTATCTGCTCGATTGGCTCGGCATGGTGTTGATTTTACTTGCAGTCCTACTCATTTCAACCAAAGACCTGCTCTGGGTGCGAAAAAAACGAAAGCATCTCTCCATGAGAGAGTAGAACGCTAGTGGTATACTTCTTTTTCGTCCATGATTGACTATTCTTTGGTTTTCGACAAGTCATCAGTAGCCCCTTAAAATATTGACTTGTTCCTTAAAGTGATTCTCCTCTATTACCTCGACGAGTATTGAGCAGGACTTGTTCCGTAGCTGGGATGTTCACTTTATGTCACTGCCTTTAGTATATGGAGAAAATCAATGGCTTTGGAGCTTTCCTCTTTTTTCTTTGTAAAAAATATTGTTGGGTTGCTCTATCTACAGTCCGAAAACTTTATGGTGATTGATCGGGATGCCTCCTAATCGCTTCAGTTTATCCTTATTTTAAAGAAGGAGTGGCGAAATACCACGACAAATGAATGCATGAAGAACCTTTTGTTTTCAGAAATCATATTTTCAATATTGCCGGCAGTTTTTGGTAGAAAAATGCGGTATAATAGCTTTGAAAATGAGGGATTAACCCGTTAAAGTGTACGTTTTGTGAAAAGATTTTGAAAAAATGTATGTAGCTAGAAAATCGTTCTATGCATTTTCTTCCCGCGTATGGCGTGTGAAATACAGGTTTTGAGTGCGTTTCAGCTTTCTTTTATGGTATACTAAAAGAAAAGGCTTACATAAATGGAGGTTCTGGATGAAGGAATTTTGTGCGGAGAATCATGTGCGGATTGCACAAGCCATCGCTTTAGGGGCAGGTCGGATTGAACTATGTGACAATTTAGCAGTAGGGGGTACGACTCCTAGCTATGGGGTCATTCGGTCGGTATGTGATGTAGCCCACGAACAAGGAGTATCGGTTATGACCATGGTACGACCTCGTGGGGGAGACTTTTGCTATGATGTAGCAGAAAAACAGATGATGCTAGAAGATGCGAGAATTGCCAAAAATTTGGGTTCGGATGGGCTTGTGTTTGGTGCCCTTACGGAGGATAATTGGCTTGACGAAGAATTTATCGTTCAGCTCTTGGACGAAATTGGCGACTGCGAGAGTGTCTTTCATATGGCCTTTGACATGATTCCGCGTAAACGCCAGTTTGAAGCCTTAGATTGGTTAGTTGAGCAGGGAGTAGTGCGGATTTTAACACGCGGAGGGATTCATGGCTCTGCTGAAGAGAATACAGCCTGGCTCAAAGAGTTGATTGCCTATGCAGCAGGTCGAATTGAGATTCTGATCGGAGGCGGTGTTACAAAAGAGAACGCGGAGCGTTTGATGAAAGAGCTCGGTGTCTCTCAGGTTCATGGTACGCGTTTGTTTTGGTAAGGTAGGGCTTGTTTTTAAGACTGAATGCTTACAATAAGGACAGAAAAGGTGCTTGATACTCATCAGGTACTTTTATTTTCCATTCGCCATTTGCCTTAAAATATGGTAAAATAGACTAATTAGATTCTTTTATAGTTGTTTCGTTTCCACAATTCATCTAGAAGAGTGAAACAGTTCGGCGGACTGTTTCAGCCTGAGCCTAGAAATTTGAGAGCGAAGTGGGCAAGGTTGGAAATAAGGAAACGTAGTTTCCACAATCGTTGAAGGAATAAACGTTAAACGAAATGAGTATATAGTGCTTTCGTTTTAAAATAAAATCTATCAATAAGTCGATAGGTACAAAAGAAATAGCGAACGACGATAGGAGACGGATGCAGTGTTCAATGAAGCTAATACTCAATAAAAATCAAAAGTAGACTAGCTTTCACAATTAAGAATTGTGAAAGGTTGGAGATGAGAGTAGCACCGCTCATTTCCTTATAATCGAAGCCCAAGGTAGAATGAGCCTTCACCAAGGCAAGTTGACCAAGTATCCTTTCGATTTTTAAAGGGTATAAGAAAGCCTGTCCCTGAAGGGATTCTATACTATTAAAGTTAGAAACTTTGTTTGTCTTATAGCGAATCACCCACGTCGCTGGTACTAGCAAAAGCAAGAACAACTGCCCATCTTTTTCACACAGTGCTTAGCTCGTGTGCAATGATACATTTGACTAAAAGACCCTAATAAAGAAAGAAGAGAGCGAGACTGACAAAATGGAAAGTTGGTCTGTAAGGACTGCTAGTTAGCTCTCAGAACAGTGGAGAATAATGTGACGATTGAGAATTACATGCCAGATTTTGTGCTTGAAAAAGCCTATGATGTGACAGTAGAAAGTTTGCAAAAATACCGGATTCGGACAGTTTTTGTAGATTTAGATAATACCTTGATTGCTTGGAACAATCCAGACGGAACTCCTGAGATGCGTAAATGGTTGCATGATTTACGCGATGCGGGCATTCATGTGGTGGTTATTTCGAATAATAAATATGAACGTGTAAAACGAGCAGTTGAACGTTTTGGAATTGATTTTGAAGCCTTTGCCTTGAAACCTTTTACTTTTGGGATTGAACGTGCGATTAAACGCTTTGGGATCAAGAGAGAAGAAGCTATTATGATCGGGGATCAGCTCATGACAGATATTCGGGCTGCCAAGCGTGCAGGCATTCGTTCTGTTCTGGTAAGACCGCTCATTAAAACAGATTCGATCAATACCCAAATCAATCGCTGGCGTGAACGTCGTATGCTGAAGAAAATAACTGCCAAGTATGGTGCATTTGATTATAAGAGGGAAATGTAAGTGGAAGAATTGTATTGTATTGGTTGTGGAGCCTTGATTCAGACTGAAACAAAAGAAGCAGCAGGTTATACCCCAAAATCTGCCTTAACAAAAGGATTAGAAATCGGTCAAGTTTATTGTCAACGCTGTTTCCGTCTCCGTCACTATAATGAAATTTCAGATGTGAATATTTCAGACGATGAGTTTCAGGCCCTTCTTCACCGTGTTGGTGAAAGTGATGCCTTAGTAGTAAATGTAATTGATATTTTTGATTTTAATGGTTCGGTCATTCCTGGTTTACCACGTTTTGTATCTGGGAATGATGTCCTTTTGGTCGGAAATAAAAAGGATATTTTACCCAAGTCTGTTAAGGACGGGAAAGTTACTCAATGGTTGACTGAACGGGCTCATGAAGCAGGACTGCGCCCTGTTGATGTGATGCTGACGTCTGCTAAAAGTAAGTATGCGATTAAGGACTTGATTGATAAGATTGAGCAGTATCGCAAGGGACGTGATGTCTATGTGGTTGGGGTGACCAATGTCGGGAAATCGACCTTGATCAATGCTATTATTCAGGAAATTACAGGGGACAAGGATGTGATTACGACGTCTCGGTTCCCTGGGACAACTTTGGATAAGATTGAGATTCCTCTGGACGATGGCTCTTATATCTATGATACACCAGGGGTTATCCATCGTCATCAGATGGCGCATTATTTATCTGCTGAAAATTTGAAATTTGCTAGTCCGAGAAAAGAAATGAAGCCCAAGACTTACCAGTTAAATCCAGAGCAAACTCTTTTTTTAGCTGGTTTGGGACGTTTTGACTTTATCGCTGGAGAAAAGCAAGGCTTTACTGCCTTTTTTGACAATGAGTTACCGCTCCACCGCACCAAGTTGGCAGGAGCTGATGCTTTTTATGAAAAACACGCAGGAAGTCTATTGGTACCACCAACCCACTCAGAATTAGGGAGCTTCCCAGAACTAGTTCGGCACGAATTTACCATCACAGAAAAGACCGATGTTGTCTTTTCTGGCCTCGGTTGGATTCGGATCAATAGAGCCGCTAAGGTAGCGGCTTGGGTACCGAAAGGGGTCGGTCTTGCTATCCGCAAGGCTATTATATAAAGATAGAAAAAAGGGAATACTATGACATTGACATCAAAACAACGCGCCTTTCTCAACAGTCAGGCACATGGTTTGAAACCCATTATTCAAATTGGGAAATACGGTTTGAATGATCAGATTAAGACAAGCGTCCGTCAAGCCTTAGATAGACGAGAATTGATTAAGGTCACTCTATTGCAGAATACGGACGAAAATATCCACGATGTAGCCGCAACATTGGAAGAAGAAATTGGGGTAGATACGGTACAAAAAATCGGGCGAACCTTGATTCTCTTTAAGCAGTCGAGTAAGAAAGAAAATCGAAAACTTTCTGTTAAAGTGAGAGATATCTAGTGGGATGTTTCTAGGAATGGATGAGTTGGATAAGGAGTTAGAATGGCACTTGAGCTCTTAACACCTTTTACAAAGGTTGAGTTAGAAGTTGAAAAGAGAGAAACAAATCGCAAGCAGGTTGGTATTTTGGGAGGAAATTTCAATCCTGTTCATAATGCCCATCTAATTGTTGCTGATCAGGTTCGGCAACAGTTAACATTAGATGAGGTCTTGCTGATGCCTGAATTTCTACCGCCTCATGTTGATAAAAAAGAAACGATTGATGAATTACATCGCTACAATATGCTGAAAATGGCGATTGCAGGAATAGAAGGTCTTGGTATTGAGACGATTGAACTGGAGCGTCAAGGAGTTAGCTATACCTATGACACTATGCAATTATTGAAAGAAAAGAATCCCGATACGGATTACTATTTCATCATCGGTGCAGATATGGTGGATTACTTGCCGAAATGGCATCGGATTGATGAATTGATTCAGTTGGTACAGTTTGTCGGGGTACAGCGTCCGCGTTATAAGGCGGGAACTTCCTATCCGATTATTTGGGTGGATGTCCCTTTGATGGATATCTCCTCAAGTATGGTTCGTCAATTTATTCAGCAAGGGCGTGTGCCAAACTTTATGTTACCGCATGAAGTCTTGGATTATATTGAAGAAAAAGGACTTTACAAATGATTGCAGCAGATTTATCCTTTGATCGGGCACGACTTCTAGAACAGATTAGGGCAACAATGTCTGAGAAACGCTTTTGTCATGTCCTTGGTGTAGAAGAAGCTGCGCTTGAGTTGGCTGATCAGTACGGTTGTGATGAACGAAAAGCAAGTCTTGCAGCCTTACTCCATGATTATGCTAAGGAAATGAGTGACCAAGTCTTTTTGGATTTGATTGACCAACATCATTTGGGAGAAGACTTGAAGAAGTGGGGCAATAATATCTGGCATGGTGTGGTTGGAGCCTATAAAATCAATCAGGATTTTGGGCTTGAGGACAGGGAAATTTTACAAGCTATTCAGCGCCATACGGTAGGAGCTGCCCAGATGACCTTACTGGATAAGGTTCTCTATGTAGCAGATTACATTGAGCCAAATCGTGATTTTCCTGGAGTACAAGAAGCAAGAAGATTGGCTAGACATTCCTTGGACCAAGCGGTAGCTTTTGCGACAGCACATACAGTAGCACACTTGGCACAAAAAAGTATTCCGATTTATCCTCAAACCATTGAAACCTATAATGCTTATGTTGGATATTTGAAGCATGAAGGTCTGGCAGCTAAAATGAAAAGAGGAAGTGGACAAGAACTTGACAAGTGAAAAAGAGTTTGCCCCCTTTCTTATTTCCAGTTGTTGTGTCGGAAGTTGGAAATCGGAAATGAAGCGAAGGTGTTCGCATCAGTCGTTGAGGTTAGATTTGGAGTGACAGATACGAAGAAAAAGGACTGATACTTGCTCTGTAAGGAGCTTGCTTAGGTCCGCACGATTAAAGGGAGATATCAAAAGGTCTTGAATATGAACTAAAAGACTATGGGATAATGAATAATGAGGTAAAATGTGAAAGAAAAGGAATTAGTAGAATTGGTCGTAAAAGCGGCTGATGAAAAACGTGCAGAAGATATGATTGTGCTTGATGTAAGGTCCTTGACCAGTGTGACAGACTATTTTGTCATTGCTAGTTCAATGAATAGCCGTCAATTAGAAGCAATTGCAGCTAACATTCGTGAAAAAGTGAAGGAAGCAGGCTTTGGGACTAGTCAAGTAGAGGGAGATGCAGCAGGAGGCTGGGTACTCTTAGACCTAGGTGGTGTCGTTCTCCATATCTTCTCAGAAGAAATGCGTGACCACTACAACCTTGAAAAATTGTGGTATGAAGCAGAGAATATTGATGTAGCTGAGTGGTTATAAGTCTTAGAACCTGTATTCACAGTTTAGCACTTCCATCTAAGGATCGTTTTTTCAATATACAGTCAAACCCTAACCTTGATGAGCGAAAAATGCTTTCTTATACAAAAGCACTTTACTTGTGAATACAGATTCTTCATCTGTTTTCAGTTATACATGTAAATGAAAAGAACGATAAAAATCAAAAGGAAGCAACTCTAGTTTGCCCTCGGTTTTTGTGTGTTCGATGGTTTTTCAAGAAAAGAAAGGAACATATGGCAACTTATGAAACCTTTGCTTCAGTCTATGATGCGATTATGGACGATCGTCTCTATGACCAATGGACAGCATTTAGCTTGAGACATTTTCCAAAAGGAAAGACAAAACTGCTTGAATTAGCCTGCGGGACAGGCATTCAGTCCCTGCGTTTTAAGGAGGCAGGCTTTGATGTGACAGGACTGGATCTTAGTCGAGAGATGCTTGAATTAGCCAAAAAACGAAGTCAAAAAGCAGGATTAGACATTCCTTTTTTAGAGGGCAATATGCTAGACTTGTCTAGCCTTGCTTGCTTTGATATGGTAACCTGTTATTCGGATTCGCTTTGCTATATGGAGGATGAAGTTGAGGTTGGTCACGTTTTTCAAGAGGTTTACCAACATCTCAATGAGGGTGGTCGTTTCCTCTTTGATGTGCATTCAACCTATCAAATGGATGAGCTTTTTCCAGGATATAGTTATCATGAGAATGCAGAAGATTTTGCCTTTGTCTGGGACACTTATGCGGATGAACCGCCACATTCTATCGTGCATGAGTTAACCTTCTTTGTGAAAGAAGCGGACGGTCGCTTTAGCCGAATGGATGAAATCCATGAGGAACGGACTTATGACCTTATGACCTATGATGTGTTATTAGAGCAGGCGGGCTTTAAAAATGTTCAGGTCTATGCGGATTTTGAGGACAAGGCACCAACTGAGACCAGTGCTCGCTGGTTCTTTGTAGCAGAAAAATGAGCGTTACAGGGATTATTGCGGAGTTCAATCCTTTCCACAATGGGCACGCTTACTTACTCTCGCAAGCAAAAGGGATAAAGATTGTCGCCATGAGTGGGAACTTTACCCAGAGGGGGGAGCCTGCGATTGTGGACAAGTGGATAAGGGCACAAATGGCGCTCGAAAATGGGGCAGACTTGGTAGTCGAATTGCCTTTCTTGGTCAGTGTACAATCAGCAGACTTCTTCGCTCAGGGAGCAGTAGAGATTTTGGATCGCTTAGGGATTGACCGGTTGACCTTTGGCACCGAAGAACTGTTCGATTATAGAAAAATAGCAGAGCTCTACGAGCTGAGGAGGGCTGAAATGGCAGACTTTTTGGGTTGCCTACCTAATAGCCTCAGTTACCCTGAAAAAACACAGGCTATGTGGGAGACCTTTGCAGGTCTAACCTTTTCAGGGAATACGCCCAACCATGTTCTGGGGCTTGCCTATGCCAAGGCTGTTGCGGGAAAGGATATTGCTCTTCACCCAATTGAGCGAAGAGGAGCTGGTTTTCATTCTTTGGACAGTCATTTGGAATTTGCCTCGGCAACAGCGCTAAGAAATCGGATTGACGATACAGAGTTTGTTGGAACCTTTAGTCCCAGTTTAGACTTGATTCAGCAAGGAAAGTGTGTTTCATGGACAGATTATTTTTCCTATCTCCGCTATCAAATCCTTTCAAATCCTGATTTGACAAGGATTTACCAAGTCAATCAAGAAATGGCAAGTCGCATTAAAGAAGCAAGCAAAACTGCTAATTCCATTGAAGATTTAGTGGAAAAGACAGCGACCAAACGCTATACAAAGGCACGGGTACGTAGGCTTCTGACTTATATCTTGGTTCAGGCAAGTGAAGCACCCCTTCCAGAAGCCATTCATGTGCTGGGATTTACAGAGAAAGGACGCAGGCATCTGGCGAGTTTGAAGCAGCAGGTTTCGCTTGTCAGTCGCATTGGCAAAGAGCCTTGGGATAGTGTAACCCAGCAGGCGGATAAAATCTATCAACTGGGTCATCCCGATTTGACCGAGCAGAATATTGGCAGAGTGCCGATAGGAGTAGCTAGGAAGTCGTGATGGAAAGTGGCAAGGCAGGAATAGTTACTCACTCTTTCCCTTGTTTTGTACCCATTTACCTATTGACTTAAGCTGCATTATTTTTTAAAGCAAAAGTACCATATAATGAAAAAGAGGCAGGAATGAACTTCCTGCCTCGTACATGTTTATAGTTTTATTTGTTGCCTACTCTCTATCTGACTAGCCTGTCAGTCAGATGAGTTTATTAACCAAATAGAAATTCTAGGAAGGAGACGATAGCTCCCCTAAAGAAAGGGATAATAAACAAGCCAACAAGGATTCCTAAAATAAATAATTGTATGTTTTTATTTTTCCACTTCATTTACTGACACCTACCTGAATGATCTATGATAACCCCAGGATAAGTAAAGGGGCCGCCTTGTGGGATAATCACTTGCCCTGCACCATTTCTTACTTGTTGTAGCATATAACTGTGAACTCTTCCTAGTCCCCAAGCTACCCAGTCAGAAGGAGCCTTTCCCGTTGTATACTTTATGGTTCCATCAACAACCCAGGCAACAATCATACCTGCAAAAAGTACAGCAACTGCTCCATGTTTATTTCTTTTTTGTAAATTTCTTCATTGCTAAAGGCTATTTCACTTTTAACCTCGGACATTTCCACGGTTGTTCTTTCGTCTGTCTTTACTGTTGATACAAATACAGGTCATAATTTTTTTCATAGTCCTGCTCCTTTCTACATTTAAAGACTAGACACGAAAAATACTGTAAGGTCTCCAATAGCTTGCTTCTAGTCAATCTCCTTTCTCACAAGCTATCCTTACCACTTTCTTCAACTCCATCATACACCGATTCTCTAAAAAAACAAGTTTTTTTGTCAAAATATTTATGTTATAATAGAGAGGTTGAGGGATTTTTATTTTCTTTTGTAATAGGCTCCTAGTTCGTTTAGTTTCTGCTTGCTCCGACTGTTGTATTTAACAAATAGTTTGCTTTGCCATCATTGGTCAAAAAAAGTCAAAAAAATTCTTGACTTTTACTGACCAATGATGTATACTAGGTGTGTAGGGTTAGGAAACCTTACAGGATCAAGTGTTTTTAAGTTTTTTCTTTTAAACTATTGGTCAGTAAACATCAAATAAAACATTGAAATGATGTGAAGCATGGCTTCGATTTCTTTTGAAATAAAGGTCAGAGAAAGTCAAATAAGATTGATGAATTCTCTTTTTTTAAAAGGAAAAAGTCAGTAAACATCAAATCAATTGCATAGTGAGGTATGAATATGAACAACAATGATTATAACTTTAACAGTATGGACGATCTTTTCAATCAACTGATGGGACGTATGGGTGGGTATCATACAGAGAATCGCCGCTATCTGATCAATGGTCGTGAAGTAACGCCAGAAGAATTTGCCCATTACCGTGCAACAGGTCAACTACCACAAGTAGAAGGACAAGAGGGAAACTTACACAACCCACACTTCAAAAAAGACGGTATTCTCGTAAAGCTCGGCCGTAACCTAACAGCTGAAGCAAGAGAGGGGCTACTAGACCCCGTTATTGGACGCAATAAGGAAATCCAAGAAACAGCAGAAATCCTTTCTCGCAGAACCAAGAATAATCCCGTTCTGGTAGGTGACGCAGGAGTTGGGAAGACAGCGGTTGTAGAAGGGCTTGCTCAAGCCATCGTAGGCGGTGAGGTGCCTGCTACGATTAAAAATAAGGAAGTGATATCAATTGATATTTCAGGTCTGGAAGCAGGTACTCAGTATCGTGGTAGCTTTGAGGAAAATATCCAAAACCTTATGGCAGAAGTCAAGGAAATAGGGAACGTCATCGTCTTCTTTGATGAAATTCATCAAATCCTTGGTGCAGGCAGCACCGGTGAAGGAGGTTCTAAAGGTCTTGCGGACATCTTGAAACCAGTCCTTTCTAGGGGAGAATTGACAGTGATTGGGGCAACCACTCAAGACGAGTATCGCAATACTATTTTGAAAAATGCGGCTCTTGCCCGCCGTTTCAATGAAGTCAAGGTCAATGCACCGTCTGCAGAAGATACCTATAAAATCCTCCAAGGAATCCGTGATTTGTATGAAAAACACCACAATGTTATCCTGCCTGACGAGGTCTTGAAAGCGGCAGTAGATTATTCGGTTCAATATATTCCGCAACGGAGCTTACCGGACAAGGCGATTGATCTGCTTGATGTGACGGCAGCCCATCTAGCAGCACAACATCCTGTGACAGACATTCATGCTATTGAGGCAGAGATTGCCCGGGAAAAAGAAAAGCAAGAAAGTGCTGTCCAAAAAGAAGATTATGAGGCAGCCTTGAATGCCAAGGTTCGCATTGAAGAATTGGAAAAACAAATAAAAAATCATGCAGAAGATACGAAAGTGACGGCTAGTCTCAATGATGTGGCAGCATCAATCGAGCGTATGACAGGTATTCCAGTATCTCAAATGGGCTCAAGTGATATCGAACGCTTGAAAGAAATGAATAGCCGTCTAAAGACCAAGGTGATTGGTCAAAATGATGCGGTAGAAGCTGTAGCTCGTGCCATTCGTAGAAACCGTGCAGGTTTTGATGAGGGCAGTCGCCCAATCGGTAGCTTCCTCTTTGTGGGACCGACCGGAGTTGGGAAGACCGAATTGGCAAAACAGTTAGCACTCGATCTCTTTGGTACAAAAGATGCGATTATCCGCTTAGATATGTCTGAGTACAGCGACCGTACAGCGGTTTCCAAATTGATTGGTACAACAGCAGGATATGTGGGCTACGATGACAATAGCAATACTCTAACCGAACGTGTCCGGAGAAATCCCTACTCTATTATTCTTCTAGATGAAATTGAAAAGGCAGATTCACAAGTGATAACCCTTCTGCTTCAAGTACTTGATGACGGACATTTGACAGATGGTCAGGGAAATACAGTGAATTTTAAAAATACAGTTATTATTGCCACTTCAAATGCAGGTTTTGGCTATGAGGGAGCTGGGAGTAATGAAGAGGACAAAGTGGAAATCATGGAACGTCTGAAGCCATTCTTTCGTCCAGAGTTTCTCAATCGCTTCAATGGGGTTATTGAATTTCTCCACCTTGGAAAAGAAGACTTGGCAGCCATTGTCGAGTTGATGCTGACAGAAGTCAACCACATGTTAGCAAAGAAAGAGATGCATCTAGAAGTGACAGATAAGGCGAAAGAGCATTTGATTGAGCAAGGCTATGATAAGGTGATGGGAGCACGTCCCCTCCGCCGTGTCATCGAGCAAGAAATCCGTGACAAGGTAACAGACTTCTACCTTGACCACTTGGAAGCAAAGGAACTCCTCGCAGATATAGTAGACGGCACATTAACAATTAGTGAGAAAAAATAAGATACGAGAGCGTTAAAAGCACAAAGTGAAAATAGGAAATCTGACGAGTGAAAAGCTCCAGTGGAGGTTTTCAGCCCTAAAGGGATTCTCATCTGCAATCGGTTAAAGCCAAAACAGTGTCTATCTTTTTCACACAGAGTTTAGGGCGAGTTCAATTAAGATGTGAGGACGTTAAGAGCCAAGTAAAAATAGAAGATAGACGACGTGTTCGATGAACACGAGGAAATCTCTCTTTTTTACACAGCTCTTAGTCCGAACTCAGTTAAATCCAAGATACAAAGGGCGTAAAAAAAGCGAACGAAAAATAGGAAGTTCTTCTAGAAGCTAGAGCTTCTAGAAGAAGTTATCTTTTTTCCGAGCTTTTAGCCCGTGTTCAGTTAAGACGTGGGAGCGGATTGACACGAGTTTCACTCGTTTTATTTCCAACCTTTTTAACAGTCTATCCTTAGACTGTTAAAGCACAAAGCGAAAATAGAAAATCTGACGAGTGAAAAGCTCCAGTGGAGGTTTTCAGCCCTAAAGGGATTCTCATCTGTAATCGGTTAAAGCCAAAACAGTGTCTATCTTTTTCACACAGAGTTTAGGGCGAGTTCAATTAAGATGTGAGGACGTTAAGAGCCAAGTAAAAATAGGAGATAGACGACGTGTTCGATGAACACGAGGAAATCTCTCTTTTTTACACAGCTCTTAGTCCGAACTCAGTTAAATCCAAGATACAAAGGGCGTAAAAAAAGCGAACGAAAAATAGGAAGTTCTTCGCAGAAGCTAGAGCTTCTAGAAGAAGTTATCTTTTTTCCGAGCTTTTAGCCCGTGTTCAGTTAAGACGTGGGAGCGGATTGACACGAGTTTCACTCGTTTTATTTCCAACCTTTAACAGTCTATCCTTAGACTGTTAAAGCACAAAGTGAAAATAGGCGGTCGAGCAGAAGTTGCTTGCAACTTCGTTGCGAGACCCCTGCGAGGCTAGGTAGGCTAGTCACAAATGAAATGCAGGGAATAGCCAGCTAGCTACCGCCAATAGAATAAGTGATTGTATTTCATTCAATTTATGGTCTTTTTCGCACAGAGTTTAGGGCGAGTTCAATTAAGATGTGAGGACGTTAAGAGCCAAGTAAAAATAGAAGATAGACGACGTGTTCGATGAACACGAGGAAATCTCTCTTTTTTACACAGCTCTTAGTCCGAACTCAGTTAAATCCAAGATACAAAGGGCGTAAAAAAAGCGAACGAAAAATAGGAAGTTCTTCGCAGAAGCTAGAGCTTCTAGAAGAAGTTATCTTTTTTCCGAGCTTTTAGCCCGTGTTCAGTTACATAAGATACGAGAGCATTTGACACGAGTATCAGTCATTTTATTTTCAACCTTCACCAGTCTGGTATAGACTGGTGAAGCAACTCCTAGAAAAAATAGATAATCGAAGTAGCTTGTCTTGCAAGCAATGAGATTTATCCTTACTTTCTGATTTCTCAGCTCGGGTAAAACGAATCTACTGGATTTTTTTACTCATTAAGATAAGATGACAAAGTATCCTTTTGATTTTCAAAGAGTATAAAACAATTTCATGACCTACATATCACAAAAGAGAAGACCAACTAGTCTTCTCTTTTGGAAGGTTACCTTATCCAAATATGGAACCCATCAGCACCAATTTCTTTTTCAAAAATGATGGTATTTTCACTAATATCGTATTCTATCAATTTACTACCAGCTAAAACTAATAGTGTGTGGTCGTCAATCTGTTTAATATCCTTTAGGTAGTCTGTTTCAACGGACAATCCTAATTGAGATAAATCAACGAAACGTGATGTGTGTTTCGTTAAATCAAATAGACTGAATCCAATTTTTCCTGAATCATTTCTTTCATGTTCTATTGCTAACAAATCTTTGTTCAATTCAAAAATATTAACAGGAGCAATTTCAGATAAATCAAAAAATTCTTTATGACCTGTCTCCATGTTATAGTGAAAAACTTGTCCTGAAACGACCCTTTCCTTAGTTGAGTTGATTCGATATCCACTTGAAACAGAGTAGAGTTGGTCTCCTCTAACAATACTATCATGGAAAAAATAAGTGGATTCTGGATCTTCAAAGAGAACTTCTTTATTCTCGAATTGTAACTTTTTGTTTTTGATTAACAATTTGTTCAGATACACTGGGTAATTTTCATCACCTCTTACAGTTGTTCCTAGGAAGTAAATGCTATCTCCATCAATGGAAAAGTCTGCCGCGATAATAGGATCGGCAAAAACATATTTATCCAACTCGTTTAAATTTGTATCAAAAATTGCAATAAAACTATCATCTGTATTTGCCTCAGAAGTAAAATAATAGTCGGGTCCTACGCCAGATGATGTATAAGCATAGTCAGAAGTTTCATAATATTTCATTTTCCCTGTTTTAAAATCAACTGCTACTATTCTCCCTACCACTCCTAAAGGAGGACCCTCTTCAGAGAAGAGTAAGTAACGGTTGGCAATTTCTGCACGCTTAATAGTCTGATTAATCTGCCCCTTTACAATCTCTAATTTATTATCAGAAACTTTCTTGAACTGATTATTTTCTAGCTCGTAACCTTCAATACCGTGGTATCCCACTATATAAAAATCGACATCTGACTGCACAGAAAACTGCTCAAATGTTGAGATAAATAGTCTTTGTATTAAGAAGAATACTCCAATAGCAAGTACAAGTGATATGATGATACCTTTTCCAATCTTTGATTTATTAGCCATAAATTACTTATTCCCGTAAACAACAGTCGTTTTTGAATTCGTTACAAACTCCCTATTTGTTTTATATCCCCAATTTTTGAATAGTAGGATTTTTTATGTCAATGAAAACCCTTTCTTTATACATCTATTTTAGCATAGATACTATTATTTTCAAAATTTTATGACTAAAAGAGAGAGTCAACTATTCTCTATTAGTGAGATTGTACCAGATAAAAAATCTGAATCAGCAAGAGTTTCTTTTTGGCTACATTAGAGTTCGTTACAACTATGCCCATTATTTGCTATCAAAAGATAGGTATAGTGAAGCGATACAGGAAGCCCTTGAAACCATTGAATTTTGTAAATTAAAACAGACAAGCTATCAGCTAGCCTGTTTACTCATACTTGTTGGCAATGCTGGAACATACTTTTTAGATAGGGAAGAAGTAAACAACTATTATTTAGAAGCGAGAGAGTTATGCAAAATCTATCCTAATCCTCTCATATTGATCAAGATTGAACAGTACTTAAAAGAATTGAATACTGTCTAGTCTACCAGTTCCTAAGTCTTGGAAATAGAGAAACAGAGTTTCACAATCGTCGAAGTCATAAAAGGGAAACGAAATGAGTATAATACTCACTAAAAATCAAAAGTAGACTAGCTTTCACAATTAAGAATGGTGAAGGGTTGGAAATGAGAGTAGCACCGCTCATTTCCTTATAAACGACGCCGAAGGTAGAACTAGCGTTTTCCAGGGCAAGTTGACGAAGTATCCTTTTGATTTTTAAAGAGTATAACATAGTTTGTTTTTTAAAAGACAATAAAGGAGTGAGGGAATCGAGGCTTTAAAATCTCGATTCCCTCACTCCTTTGTTATTGGGTTTGGATAGTGATAGTTGTTCATGTTGACGATGAACCAACAGGTTAATCAATCAACTGTGAGAGGTGTTGGGATAGAATCCCAATTTTTAGCGCTTAGCGGTTGAGGTAAAGGTGATTTTATCAGGGCGATAGCTGATACTGCCGTATTGAAAGGCTTGACCATTGTCCAGGTAGCTGATACTTTTGACCACGACTACCATGTCGTAGTCCCCTAAGTCAAGGTTTTTGCGTTCTTCTTCATTGGCATAGCGGAAAGAGATTTCGCGCTGTGAATGACTGATGGTCAGATTCAGTTCCTTTTCCAGATAGCGGTAGATGGAGCCTTCCACAATGCTACGATTGAGATAAGGAACAACTCGACGGTCAAAATAGGAAACCTCATATTCAATCGCTTCTCCGTTCATTGTACGAGAGCGTCCCACACGATAAAAATCGACCTGCTCGTCCACATGAAATGCCTCCATGAGGAGAGGCTCTCCTTGGACAATATAAAGGCTAGACAGTTTGGTTTTGACCTCATGGCTGTGTGGAAGGTTTAGTTCGTCAACAGTTTTTAGGGCAGACAAGGACTGGGGCTTTGCGACTGGTGGTTCTAGAACCATGGAGTTTCGTCCCTGTTGCTTGCGAATATAGCCATCTCGTTCCAAGAGTGATAGAGCCTTGCGAATGGTATCTTTTGAGAAATGATAGTGGCGCATCAGTTCATTCTCGCTGACTAGCTCTTGATTGGCTGGAAATACACCTGTGATAATCTTTTCTTTGATATCTTCATAAACGGTTTGATACTTGCTCATCCCCTATCCTCCTATCCTTTTAAGTATATCATAAAAGAAAGAATAGTTATACGTACAAGTGTTGAGAAAACATTGAAATCAGGGAAGAAAATAAACTGTTACGTAAAAGTTATTGACAAAAGCAAACGTTTGCGTTAGAATGAGGAAGTAAGGGAAAAGAAAGGAATACGTATATGACCAATCGTACAAGTGGTGTTTTGATGCACATTACTTCCCTACCAGGGAAGTTCGGCATTGGAACGTTTGGGAAAGAAGCCTATGATTTTGTGGATTTCTTGGTGGAAACGAAACAAACCTACTGGCAAATTCTTCCCTTGACAACGACTAGCTACGGGGATTCTCCCTACCAATCCTTTTCTGCCATTGCAGGAAATACCAATCTAATTGATTTTGATTTACTGGTTGAAGCAGGTTGCCTGCAAGTCGACGACTATGAGCAAGTGAATTTTGGGGAAGATCCAGAAATGATTGACTACGCTCAGTTATATACCGCACGCCGTCCGATTCTAGAAATGGCTGTAAAAGGATTTTTAGCTCAAGACAATCAGCTTGCAGCGTTTAGAGAATTTGAAAAAGCCAATTCCTCATGGTTAAATGATTATGCTGAATTTATGGCAATGAAAGAACACTTTGGCAATAAGGCGCTTCAAGAGTGGGAGGACAAGAAAGTTCTTGCCCGTAATGAAGAAACCCTTGAAAAATATCGCCAAGACTTGGCTGAACAGATTGAATACTTCAAGGTAACCCAATATTTCTTCTTTAGCCAATGGAAGGAATTGAAAGCCTATGCCAATCGCAAACATATCAAGATTATTGGGGATATGCCAATCTATGTCTCTGCAGATAGTGTGGAGGTGTGGACCAAGCCCCATCTCTTTAAGTTAGACAGCAATCGCAAGCCTCTTTATGTGGCGGGGGTTCCTGCAGATAACTTTAGTGTAGACGGTCAACTCTGGGGCAACCCGCTTTATGACTGGGTAGAGCATGAAAAGACAGGCTTTAGTTGGTGGATTTATCGCATTCACGAAAGTTTTAAGCTCTATGATGTCTTACGAATTGACCATTTCAAGGGATTTTCAGATTTCTGGCAGGTAGCAGGCGATGCAAGAGTAGCCAAAATCGGAACGTGGGAGCCAGGTCCAGGTTATAGTCTCTTTAAGGTAGTGAAAGAAGCCTTAGGAGATCTACCGATCATCGCTGAAGACTTAGGAAATATCGATGCAAAAGCGAGAAAACTCTTGAACGACTGTGGTTATCCAGGCATGAAGATTTTGCAGTTTGGCTTAGAAGATGTCAATGGTAAGAGTATAGATAGTCCGCATCGTTGTATTCCAAACTCCGTAGCTTATACAGGTACCCATGATAATGAGGTGATCAATGGTTGGTACAATGGCTTGACGGCAGAACAGCAGGAATACGTTGATGATTATAGCAACCGTAAACCAATTGAGCCAGTTACTCAGGCAATGCTTCGTGTCTTGTTTGCGACTGTTAGCGATACGGTTATTGCAACCATGCAGGATATTTTGGATCTACCAGCTTCATCGCGGATGAACATGCCGTCTACAATCGGTGGCAATTGGCAATGGCGCATGAAATCGGAAGATTTAACCCAAGAGAAGAAAGACTTTTTAGTGAAAATTACGAAATTATATCAAAGAGGAAATGAACAAAATGACTAATTTTACAAACTTTGTAGCAGCAAATACAGCTAAAACAGTAAGCGAAATGACCAATGAGGAAATTTATTTCCAATTATTGCAGTATGTCAAAGAAGCAGCAGCAACCAAGCCAAAAAATACTGGCAAACGAAAGGTTTACTATATTTCAGCAGAGTTCCTCATCGGAAAACTCTTGTCCAATAACCTGATCAACCTAGGTGTATACCAAGACATTCAAGCAGAGCTGGCTGCGGCGGGTAAATCACTCAGTCAAGTAGAAGATGTGGAGCCAGAGCCTTCTCTTGGAAATGGTGGACTGGGTCGTTTGGCCTCTTGCTTTGTGGATTCGATGTCGACACTAGGCATCAATGGGGAAGGGGTTGGTCTCAACTACCACTGTGGTCTTTTCAAACAAGTCTTTGATAAGAATGAGCAAGAAGCAGAGCCGAACTTCTGGATTGAAGACCAGTCTTGGTTGATTCCGACCGATATTAGCTACGAAGTGCCATTTAAAGATTTCAGCTTGACTTCTAGGTTGGATCGTTTAGATATCTTAGGCTATAAGAAAGACCGGAAAAACTATCTCAACCTGTTTGATATTGAACGTGTCAACTATGATTTAATCCAAGACGGCATTGCCTTTGATAAAACAAAAATCAAGGAAAACTTGACCCTCTTCCTTTATCCAGATGATTCAGATAAAAATGGGGAATTGCTCCGTATTTACCAACAATATTTCATGGTATCAAATGCAGCACAACTCCTCATTGACGAAGCGATTGAGCGTGGTAGCAATCTCCATGATTTGGCGGACTATGCCTATGTACAAATCAATGATACCCACCCGTCAATGGTGATTCCAGAGTTGATCCGTCTCTTAACAGAAAAACATGGTTTAGATTTTGCAGAGGCAGTTGAGATTGTCCGCAATATGACAGGTTACACCAACCACACTATTTTAGCAGAAGCCTTGGAAAAATGGCCTCTTGCTTTCCTCGAAGAGGTTGTGCCTCACCTAGTGACGATTATTAAGGCATTGGATGCGATGGTACGGGTTACTTATCAAGACCCTGCCGTTCAGATGATTGATGAAACAGGTCGTGTTCACATGGCGCATATGGATATTCACTTCTCTAACTCCGTCAATGGGGTGGCAGCTCTCCATACAGAAATCCTCAAAAATTCTGAATTGAAAGCCTTCTATGACCTCTATCCAGAGAAATTCAATAATAAGACAAACGGAATCACCTTCCGTCGCTGGTTGGAGTTTGCCAATCAAGATTTGGCAGACTATATCAAGGAATTGATTGGAGATGCCTATCTTGAAAATGCGACAGAGCTTGAAAAACTAGCTGCCTATGCAGATGACAAGGCTGTTCATGCCAAGCTAGCCGAGATTAAATTCCAAAATAAACTAGCCCTCAAACGCTATCTCAAAGACAATAAGGGGATTGAACTAGATGAGCATTCTATCATTGATACGCAAATCAAGCGATTCCATGAGTACAAACGCCAGCAGATGAATGCTCTTTATGTGATTCATAAATATCTGGAAATCAAAAATGGCAATCTACCAAAACGGAAGATCACGGTGATCTTTGGTGGTAAAGCTGCGCCAGCTTATATTATCGCCCAAGACATTATCCACCTGATTCTTTGCTTGTCAGAATTGATTAACAACGATCCAGAAGTGAGTCCTTACCTCAATGTACATTTAGTAGAGAACTACAATGTTACTGTCGCTGAAAAACTAATTCCTGCAACGGATATCTCAGAGCAAATTTCCCTTGCTTCAAAAGAGGCCTCTGGAACAGGAAACATGAAATTCATGCTGAATGGAGCCTTGACTTTAGGCACTATGGATGGGGCTAACGTAGAGATTGCAGAGCTTGCAGGTAGCGAAAATATTTATACCTTCGGTAAGGATTCAGATACGATTATCGACTTGTATGCGACTGCTGGCTATGTATCCCGTGACTACTATGTAAATGATGAAGAAATCAAGCGTGCGGTTGATTTTATCGTCAGTGAAGATTTGGTACGTTTGGGAAATAGCGAACGCTTGGAGCGTTTGTATCAAGAACTCTTGAACAAGGATTGGTTCATGACCTTGATCGACTTGAAAGAGTATATCGCTGTTAAAGAGCAGGTCTTATCAGACTATGAGGATCAAGATACTTGGAATAAGAAAGTGATTCACAATATCGCAAAAGCTGGTTTCTTCTCATCTGATCGCACGATTGAACAATATAATCAAGATATTTGGCATAGTTACTAATCGTCGGGAGAAATCGACATGAAATTACTAACGCTTAATGTTCATGCCTGGTTAGAGGACAATCAGGTGGAAAAGCTGGATATTTTGGCTCGGACAATTGCTAAGAAGCAGTATGATGTGGTAGCTCTTCAAGAGGTCAATCAATTGATGACGGCTCCTCTAGTGACCAAGGAGATAAAAGAAGATAATTATGGTTTGCTTTTGGTGGAGAAGATCAACCAGTTGAGCAAGGACAAGTATTCCTTCTGTTGGAGTAATTCACATATTGGCTATGATAAATATGATGAGGGAATTGCCTTTCTCACCAAGCTACCAGTTTATGATGTGGATTCTTTCTATTGTACAAAACTTCAGACAGTGAAGTCTATCTTATCTCGCAAGATTCTTGGGATTACGGTTGCTTATCAAGGACAGATCATTGATTGTTATTCCTGCCACATGAACCTTCCAGACTGTCAAGAGGAAGACTCAGTGGACAATCTCCGAGCGATTGTGGAGCGTTCCAGTCATTCTCGCTTAAAGATTCTAATGGGAGATTTTAATACGGATGCGATTTCTGCCCCGGCTGATTATGAAGCAATGAAAGGGATTGGTTTACTGGATACCTATGAACTGGCTCAAGAAAAAGATGCAGGGATTACCGTATCAAAAGCCATTGACGGCTGGAATGCCCACAGTGCCCAAAAGAGAATTGATTATATCTTTTTAAATCAAAAACGCGAAGTCCTCTCAAGCCAGATTATCTTTAACGGGGAAAATCAAGCGGTTGTTTCAGACCACTTTGGACTTGAAGTGCATGTAAAATGTTAGGAGAATAGAAATGAAAAAATTTCTCAGTTTTGAATTTTGGCAAAAATTCGGAAAATGTTTGATGGTCGTGATTGCTGTTATGCCTGCGGCAGGTTTGATGGTCAGTATCGGCAATTCCCTTCCCTTGTTGAGTGCAGATTCTGAACTCTTGGCTCGCATAGGCAATATTATTGCTCAAATCGGTTGGGGAATCATAGGCAATCTTCACCTCCTATTCGCCCTAGCTATCGGTGGTAGCTGGGCGAAAGAACGGGCTGGTGGTGCTTTCTCAGCAGGACTTGCCTTTATCTTAATTAACTTGATTACAGGGAATTTCTTTGGGGTGACTGTAGCCATGCTATCTGATTCCCAGGCACATGTGTCTACTGTCTTTGGGACACAGATTCCTGTAGCCAACTATTTTGTCAATGTTCTTGGACAACCAGCCCTTAATATGGGTGTCTTTGTTGGGATTATTGCTGGTTTTGTTGGAGCCACGGCTTTTAATAAATACTACAACTACCGCAAATTACCTGATGCCTTGACCTTCTTTAATGGGAAACGCTTTGTACCCTTTGTCGTCATTTATCGTTCAGTCTTGGTGGCTCTTGTTCTAGCTATTTTTTGGCCTCTTGTCCAAACGGGGATCAATAGTTTTGGTAAGTGGATTGCCAATTCACAGGATACTGCGCCAATCCTTGCTCCCTTTATTTACGGAACCTTGGAACGTCTCTTGCTTCCGTTTGGTTTGCACCATATGTTGACGATTCCAATGAACTATACATCGCTAGGAGGGACCTATGAGATTATGACAGGTGCCCAAGCTGGTCAAGAAGTGTTTGGACAAGATCCCTTGTGGCTGGCATGGATTACAGATTTGATTAATCTTAAAGGGGCGGGAAATACTAGTCAGTATAATGACTTATTAGCAACTGTCACACCAGCTCGTTTCAAAGTTGGACAAATGATTGGCTCAACCGGCATCCTCATGGGGTTGACACTTGCTATGTACCGCAATGTGGACCCGGATAAGAAGAAAAAGTATAAGGGAATGTTTGTATCATCAGCCCTTGCAGTCTTCTTGACAGGGGTGACTGAGCCGATTGAATATATGTTCATGTTTGCCGCTATGCCCCTTTATGCAGTCTATGCACTCATTCAAGGAGCTGCCTTTGCCATGGCTGACATCGTGAACCTCCGTGTGCACTCATTTGGAAATATCGAGTTTTTGACACGTACACCAATGGCATTGAAAGCAGGTATAGGACTTGATGTAGTGAACTTTATCTGGGTATCAGCCCTCTTTGCCGTTTTGATGTATGTCATTGCAGACTTTATGATTAAGAAGCTGAATCTTGCAACAGCAGGTCGCAATGGAAACTACGATACTGAAACAGCAGATGATACACCTATTTCAGGAGATGCGGGTGTTGCAGACGCAAATTCTCAGATTGTGCAAATCATCAACCTGTTAGGCGGTCCTGATAATATCGCAGATGTTGATGCTTGTATGACCCGCTTACGTGTCACTGTCAAGGATATTGAAAAAGTAGATGATGAGGCTGCCTGGAAGCAGGCAGGGGCAATGGGCTTGATTACCAAGGGCTCAGGTGTGCAAGCAGTCTATGGTCCAAAAGCAGATGTCTTGAAGTCAGACATTCAAGACCTACTCGATTCTGGACTGGAGATTCCGAAAACGAATGTAGCTGTTCGTGAAGATGCAGGTGTAGAAGAAACCTTTAAAGGTCTTACCGCAGAGGTACGGGCTGTAGCAGATGGTCAAGCCATGGAGATTACCGAAGTGAGTGATCCGGTATTTGCACAAAAAATGATGGGAGACGGTTATGCCATTGAGCCTATAAGTGGTAATATCTATGCACCAGTCTCTGGTCTGGTCACCAGTGTCTTTCCAACCAAGCATGCAGTCGGATTGTTGACAGATAGTGGCTTGGAAATTTTGATTCACGTTGGTTTGGATACAGTTGCCCTAAACGGAGTACCATTTTCTATTAAGGTATCAGATGGTCAACGTGTGGAAGCAGGAGACCTGCTTCTCGTTGCAGACCTTGAGGCAATCAAGTCAGCAGACCGTGAAACAACAGTTGTCGTTGCCTTTACCAATACGGCTGAAATCAAGGCTGTCCATTTGCAAAATCTTGGAATAGTCAATAAAGACACTGTTCTTGCCCAAGTAGAATTATAGAACAACCGATTTCTCTGCTGGCGCTCGTGTTCCACTTATCGGAATACACAATTTTACTCCTTAAAAATAGCCTCCCCTATTTCAGTTCAACTACTGACAGGGGAGGTTTCTTTACTATAAAAGAAAGTCTCAAAGAAGTATACATACAAACTAATACTCAATAAACATCAAAAGTAGACTAGCTTTCACAATTAAGAATGGTGAAAGGTTGGAAATGAGAGTAGCACCGCTCATTTCCTTATAGTCGAATCCGAAGGTAGAACGAGCCTTCACCAAGGCAAGTTGACGAAGGATCCTTTTGCTTTTTAAAGAATATAAAAGACGATCATCTATTGGATTGATAGCTCCCTAGCCTTTGCTTAGGGAGTTTTCACATACTTTCCAGCCCAATGGCTTGTAAATTTTTAAAAATTATGGTAGTATAAAATAAATGTAAAACCTTTTATAGATCCTCTTTATACAAAGAGGAAGAGAGTTGAAGTAATTAAAAAACGTATAAATCATTGCATAGAAAAGAGGGGTTATGAGAAAGTTTTTACAAAATGTTGTGACAGAAGTTGTTTATTATTTGGAGTTGATTCTCTCGGCGATTTTAGCAGTTGCGCTCCTCATTTTATCGCTTCTTTTATTGGGGGACTTGGTGTCAGCTATTCCAGACGGCATTCAGGGCAGTAACTTCCTACAAGAGTTTTTAAATCGGACGATTACACTTGCGGTCGGAGTGGAGTTTATTAAGATGTTGTGCAAGCAATCACCACGCACGGTGATTGAGGTTCTCCTCGTAGCGATTGCCCGTCAGTTGATTGTAGAGCATGCTTCGAGTGTGGACTATCTCATCGGAATGGTGTCGGTAGCCATTTTGTTTGCAGTCCGAAAATACCTCTTTATCCAGTTTGACGATTCAGATAATATCGTGATGCGGGCCAGTCAAAAAGTGAAAGTAGCCAATATCATCGCACGGGTAAAAATTCCAGGAGAAAAGGGGGAGACCTTGCGCGATTTCGTCGTTCGCAAACTCAACGAAGAAGAAAAGACCATCTCAATCGGTGCCTGTGTTTACTTGAAAAATGTAGCACTTCGTGTGGATAACATGCACGGAGACTTGATAACTCGAATCGAAATTATCAAGAGTATGTATTAGGAAGTGGACCCTTGTCTGCTTTTTTTATAGGTTTTGTTCTTTTCTATAGTGGCAGAAAGACTATGGAGATGATCTAGTCCTTTCGTTTATTAGTACTAGGCAAGGAGCTGCAGGCTGCTTCAATAGTCTAATGACTGTTGAAGGTTGGAAATCATACTGACGATAGTCAGTAACAATCGTAGAGTACGGCAAAGCGAGTCCAATCATCTGGAAGAGTGAAACAGTTCGGCGGACTGTTTCAGCCTGAGCCTAGAAATTTGAGAGCGAAGTGGGCAAGGTTGGAAATAGAGAAACGGAGTTTCCACTATCGTTGAAGTAATAAAAGCTAAACGAAATGAGTATATTGAGTATAAAAACTGGTTTCTCTCCTTTTTCAATGTGTCAAGGATTCTTTTTTCCGATTACTGTTTGGTGGCTTTTATTCTTATAGGCGACATAGAGGAAAAAGAAGGCAAATCCTAAGAAGATAAGTGCAGGGAGAACACTGCGGAAAAAGACAAAAGGGGTTTCAAAAAGAAAGGCTAGCCAGAAGTTGCTACCTGATTTTTCCCATAGACCGGGGGTCAGATAAAGTTCTTTAAGGTTCCAGAAGTGATGATTGGGATGTTGCCGAAACAGGATGATGAAGTATAGTATGCAGAGGCTAAAGAGATGAGTAGCTTGATTTTCTGCTCGTTTATGAAGAGCCTGACGGGATTCGTCATCTGAAAAAATATCAGCGTCCGTATTGCTCGCAATATGAACAAAATATTGATAGCTATTGCGCTTGCTGCCAGGAATGAGTGTCCAGCCACAGTCAGCAAAAAGAGAAAGATACTCAATATAATCTTGCTTAGAGGGAAATTGTCGGTAGTCCAAGCGCACGGTAGGGCTAGTAGTTCCGGGTTCAACTTTTTCAAAGGTATAGCCTGCTGTGTAAGGGTGGACTTTGATAAGCCGATAGCCTTGGGCTTGGATTTGGTTAATCCAGTTTTCTTGTTCTGGAATGGTTACAAATACTTTATGCTTTTTCATGAGGAGCCTCCTTAAAAACCAAAATGACTAGCAAGTGTGCTCAATTTCCGAATGCGTTCGGTTTCGAGAGCTAGGATTGTCTTTCCTGCCGGAGTAATATGGTACATTTTTCTGCGACTATCTGTACTCGGTACAGCGGTAATCCACCCTAACTTGAGGAGATTTTCAATGGCCCCATACATGGTACCAGCAGCGATTCGGACCTCACCCTCGCTCATGGTTTCCACTTCCTGCATAATGGCATAGCCATGATTTGTCTTGAGTAGGGCAAGTAGGATATAGTAGGTTGTCTCGGTTAGAGGTAAGTGTTTCGTTCGTTTCATCGTTTTCCTTTCTATATTGTTCAACTATATAGTTCTATTATATATCGTATAACTATATAAGTCAACTGTATAATCAAAAAATAACGCATATCTTCTCAAATAGGCAATCTTATGGTATAATAAAGCGATTGAAAAAAATGTAGGAGGTTCCTTATGGGACGTAAATGGGCCAATATTGTAGCTAAAAAAACAGCTAAGGATGGAGCGAACTCAAAGGTTTATGCCAAATTTGGTGTAGAAATCTATGCTGCAGCGAAAAAAGGTGATCCAGATCCAGAAACGAATACAGCCTTGAAGTTTGTAATTGATCGTGCTAAGCAAGCGCAAGTACCTAGACATATCATTGACAAAGCCATTGACAAGGCAAAAGGAAATACGGATGAAACCTTTGTAGAAGGTCGTTACGAGGGCTTTGGACCAAATGGTTCGATGCTGATTGTTGACACTCTTACTTCTAACGTCAACCGTACAGCTGCTAATGTACGAGCGGCTTTTGGTAAGAATGGTGGCAATATGGGAGCGAGCGGATCAGTTTCTTACTTGTTTGACAACAAAGGGGTCATCGTCTTTGCAGGTGATGATGCCGACAGCATCTTTGAGCAATTACTTGAAGCAGATGTAGATGTGGAAGATGTAGAAGCAGAGGAAGGGACAATTACTGTTTACACTGCTCCGACAGATTTGCATAAGGCCCTTGTAGCCTTGCGCGAGGCTGGGACCAGTGAGTTTCAAGTGACAGAATTAGAAATGATTCCTCAGTCAGAAGTGGTCTTGGAAGGGGACGACCTTGCAACCTTTGAGAAATTGTATGATGTCCTTGAAGATGATGAAGATGTTCAAAAAATCTACACGAATGTAGAAGGATTTTAATGGCATGCTCTACCTCTTGGGAAACGATGTTTTCTAAGGGGTATTTTATTGAGAGGGAAAAACTTTCTAGTTGGGCATCGTTTATGTGGGGGCATTAGAGGTCTTTAGACGAAAGCGAGTCACAAGATTTCAGGTATTTTCATTGCGATATACTGTTGTGTATATTTGGCACGGGTCTAAAAATTTGGTATAATGAAGCACAGGGAGGAATGTCAATGAGACAGAAGCAAGTTGTGGCGTTCTTAGCTCTGGTATTTAGTGTTCTTTGTCTCAGTTCCTGTGGAATTAGAAGAAGAGAAACGGTTAAAATAATAGGCAGTAGTCAAGAGGCTCAAGTAGCTGAAGAGACCGTGCGAAAAGATGCAGATACTCTGCTAAGAAGCATATTAACGAAAGATGATCAGGGATTTTCAAGTCTCTACGGAGAATCCTATAACTCTTGGACGCAAGAGGTGATTTTCCCTAGTCAGATTGAAGCAGCAATCAAGGATAATGGCTGGACACCTGAAAGTAAGTATACTTATCAATACGCCGAAGGCTTCGAGAAATTAAAGCCCTCAGAGCTTCTAAGGAGATTTTTTGAGACTAGGCGTGATAATTTGAAGGATATAAAAGAATACGAGCTGACAGCTGTCGAGGTAGTAGATGATAAAGCGACCGTCACCTTTCAATCACGTCAAATCAATAACACTGCAACTGCAAATGCCATCAATACGATTTATCTCGTCTTGGCAGATGATACGATTGATGTGTTTGTGGCTCTCAATAAGGCGAATGAAGCAGATAGTGAATTTAAGAAGCTCCATACCTTAGCTTCTGACTTTATATATTATGCTAATTTCAGTGATTTGCTAAAGGCTGATGTAGAGATTCCCAGCCGTTTGAATGAAACGCCTTTGACAGAAAAGACTTATGAAGTCAGTTTTGATTTAGAACGAGATAGTCAGGGGCATTGGTTGATTTCGGATAAGAATTATAAGAATCTTGTATCTGATTTGTTAAACTATAATGAGAAAAAAGGTCAACCAGCCACTTCAAAGACGATCCAATAGTTCCTCTAATACCCTTTTAAAATCAAAAGGCTACTTGGTCAACTTACCTTGGCGAACGCTCGTTCTACCTTCGGCTTCGATTATAAGGAAATTAGCGGTGCTAATCTCATTTCCAATCTTTCACCATTCTTAATTGTGAAAGCTAGTCTACTTTTGATGTTTATTGAGTATAAACAAACAGTAGTTCGTTTCCTGCTACAAATAAAGATGCCCCTGGGAGTATTTTCCCAGGGGTATTTTGGATCTTGTCTCAAATGAGAACAGCTATTTTGCTAGTCGTGTTATTTTCCGAGGCAAAATTGACTAAAGAGTTGGGTAATGAGCTCATCTGGTGCAGCATCGCCAGTGATTTCCCCAAGGATTTGCCAGCAGCGGGTCAAATCTACTTGAAGTAGGTCAACAGGCATGCCCATTTCAAGCCCCTCATTTACTGCTTGTAAGGCATGAAGAGCCTGTTCGATAAGGGAAATATGACGGGCATTAGAGAGGTAGGTAGCATCTTGCTCTGAGAGACCTGCCTGTTCAAAAAAGAGTTGATTGATTCGCTCTTCAATCTGGTCGATATTTTGATTGTGAAGTACTGAAATAGCAATGCTATCAGCTGGTAGCTGGTCTTGCTCGATTTGAAGGGGGAGGTCTGTTTTATTGAGTAGGATTATTCGATTGCTATCGCAACTAATCGCTAGTAATTGATGATCTTGTGGGGTTAATGGTTCGCTGGCATTTAGGACTAAAAGGACCAAATCAGCTTCTTCTAACGCTTTTTTAGAGCGTTCGACCCCGATTTTTTCTACCACATCATCTGTTTCACGAATCCCTGCGGTATCAATCAATTTAAGAGGTACGCCATTGATGTTGACATATTCTTCGATGATGTCGCGGGTCGTCCCCTCAATATCGGTGACGATGGCCTTTTCCTCACGTAGAAGGTTATTCAATAGGCTTGATTTCCCTACATTCGGGCGACCAATGATAGCAGTTGCAATCCCCTCGCGGAGGATTTTACCCCGGCGTGCGGTTTTGAGTAGGCGCTCTAATAAGTTTTGAAATTCCATGGTTTTTTCACGGACCAACTCGGTTGTCGCTTCTTCCACATCATCATACTCTGGGTAGTCAATATTGACTTCTACCTGAGCTAGAGTGTGAAGGATTTCCTGCCTAGTATTGTTAATGAGTGTAGAGAGTGATCCATCTAGCTGCTGGACGGCTTGGTGCATGGCTTTATCTGTTTTGGCTCGGATAATATCCATGACAGCCTCTGCTTGAGTGAGGTCAATACGGCCGTTTAAAAAGGCTCTTTTGGTAAATTCCCCGGGTTCCGCCATGCGGGCTCCTTGACGAATAACCAATTGGAGAATTTCATTGGTCACTGCAATTCCACCGTGGGTATTGATCTCAACGATATGTTCCCGCGTAAAAGTCTTAGGAGCTTTCATGACAGAGACCATGACCTCATCGACCACGATGTGACTAAGAGGATCTAGAATATGCCCATAGTGGATCGTATGACTGGCTACATCCGTAAGATGTTTTCCCTTAAAAATGCTAGTTGCAATATCGATAGCCTCGCTTCCAGATAGGCGGACAATACCGATAGCCCCCTCCCCAAGAGGAGTAGAAATGGCTGCAATCGTATCAAACTCTTTTGTAATCATATCTCTATTGTAACCTAAACTCCCCTCTCTATCAAGTCAGATATGAGAGCGTTTGACACCCCTCATATCTTGGGACAGTCCATGGGACTGTATGAAGAAGATACTCTAGACAGTAGAATGCTTGAAGAGCGAATAGGTAGCATGGTGGATATGGTTTGCGACCTGTGGATTGTTCATCGTATATAGGTGAATCCCTGCCACATCTTGTGTGACTAGGTCGACAATCTGGTCAATAGCATAGGCTAAACCTGCAGCTCGTAAGGATTCAGGGTCGTGTTCATACTTGTCCAAAATCGCTCGAAATTTACGTGGCAAACGGATATTTTCACAGGTATGGAGCAAGCGTAGAACCTGATTACGGTTGATGATTGGCATAATCCCTGCTAATATTGGAACGTTAATATCTGCTAGCTGGCATTTTTCTTGAAAATCGTAGAAGACATCATTGTCGAAAAAGAGTTGGGTGACAAGGCTTGAACAACCTGCGTCCACCTTTTTCTTGAGATATTTAATATCGGAAACCTGATTTGGCGAATCGGGATGCTTTTCTGGATAGCAGGCTCCGATAATATCAAAATGGGGAGCCTCATCTTTGATAAAGGAAATCAAGTCCGTGGCATACTGGAAATCGCTCTGCGGTGCTAGATTGGGAATCAGGTCTCCACGCAGGGCCAAAATGTTAGTGACCCCAATCTGGTCTAGGGCTGTTAGAATATTGGCGACCTGTGCCTTGGTTAGGTAAAGAGCAGGCAGGTGGGCAATAGAGGGGGTTCCCAGGTCGTTATGGATATAATCTGCTAGCCGAACAGTGGTTTCTTCGATGTTGAATTTGTTATTACTTGCGGTTACGCTGATAAAGTGTGGGGCTAAATCCTGCATATCTCGGAGAGCTGAGAGGATTTTTTCATTGCCTACGGTTGGATTTGGGGGGAATACTTCAAATGAAAGACGAGGAGTATGAACCATTGTTTCATCCTTTCTATGGGGTGGGAGAGGAGAAAACGAGGTCCTCTTCCCCTGTCTATTGGCTGATTTCTTGACGAGCAGCCTTAGCAGCGTCTACTAAGCGGATTAGACTTTCGCGGGTTTCCTTGATACCGCGTGTTTTGAGGCCACAGTCTGGATTGATCCAGACCTTACGGCTAGGAACTTTGGCGAGAATCGCTGCGATAGTCTGATCAATTTCTCCTTCAGCTGGCACGCGAGGTGAGTGGATATCATACACTCCAGGTCCGACCTGTGTTTGGAAGTTTTGAGCTTTTAATTCGTCCAGAATCACGAGATTGGAGCGACTGGCTTCAAAGGAGATAACATCTGCATCCATGCGATCAATCGCTGGAATAATATCGGTAAATTCGCTGTAGCACATATGGGTATGAATCTGTGTATCGGGCGCAACGGATGAGTGTACCAAGCGGAAGGCTGGAATCGCCCAGTCTAGATAGTCTTCATACCAGTCGCTTCTACGTAGTGGCAACTTCTCACGTAGAGCAGCCTCATCGATTTGTATAATCTTGATACCCGCAGCTTCTAGGTCAAGCACTTCTTCTTTGATAGCAAGGGCAATCTGTAGGGTGGATTCCTTGATTGAAATATCTTCACGAGGAAAGGACCAGTTGAGGATCGTAACAGGCCCAGTCAGCATACCTTTGACAGGTTTGGAGGTTTTACTTTGGGCATAGCTAGACCATTTAACCGTAATAGGCTGTAGGCGGGTGACATCTCCCCAAATGATTGGTGGTTTCACTCCCCGCATACCGTAGGATTGCACCCAACCATTCTTGCTAAAGAGGTAGCCAGATAGGTTTTGTCCGAAATATTCTACCATGTCATTGCGTTCAAATTCACCATGAACGAGAACATCAAAGCCGACCTCCTCTTGCCAGTGGATCCAATCATCAATCTGTTGAGCGAGAAATTCATCGTATGCTTGGGGACTTATCTCTCCCCTACGACAGGCAAGACGGTTTGCCCGAACGTCCTCTGTCTGAGGGAAGGAACCGATGCTTGTCGTTGGTAAGGCTGGTAGGTCGAGGCGCTCTGCCTGTATCTTTTCACGTTCTGCAAAGGCCGGTAGGCGGGTATAATCTGCTTCTGTCAAGCCTGCAATCCGAGTTGCCAATTCTGCATTTTTTCCAACCCTTTTTGTCCCAAACAAGTCCTTGTTACGAGCTAAAATATCAGTAGCATCTTCTGTCAAAATCGTATCCAAGTCACAGAGCTCTTCTAGTTTTTCTACAGCAAATGCGAAATGTTGCAAAATATCTGTTTCAAATTCTTCGTTTTTTGTTGTAAATGGTACGTGTAAGAGGGAGCAAGAGGTGCTTAGCACGATATGATTAGCAGGGACTTTTTTTAGAATTTCAAGGCTCTGTTCATAGTTATTTCGCCAGATATTTTTTCCATTGACAATGCCTGCATAGAGAACCTTGTCTGTAGGAAAACCTGTTGAGACGAGTTCGAGCGTCTTTTTCCCTTCAACAAAGTCAAGTCCCAGCCCATCAATGGGTAAGGCAATTAAGTCTGCATAGACATCACGGACGTCTCCAAAGTAAGTTTGCACAAGGATAGATAAGCCTTTTTTATCTGCTAATAGCTCATTGTAAATGGTTAGGAACAGTTTTTTTTCTTCAGCCGATAGATCCTTGACTAGGCTTGGCTCATCTAGCTGAATCGTCTCAGCATCTAGTTCTGCTAGTTTTTCAAAAATGGTTTGATAGGTTGCGACTACATTGTTTACAAAATCAGTAGGTGCTGTGCCGTCTTCATAGTCTGCTAGTTGTAGGAAGGTAAAGGGACCGATGAGAACAGGGCGAGTGTGTAAGCCCTGTGCCTTTGCTTCTGTAAATTCATCAAAAATCTTGGTGGAAGCCAGTCTGACTTGAGTGTCTCTTTCAAATTTTGGCACGATGTAATGGTAGTTTGTATTAAACCACTTTTTCATGGGGAGGGCTCGAATATCGCCTTTTTCTCCTTGGTAGCCACGGGCAAGGGCAAAGTAGCGCTCCAGTTCGGTCAGGTCTAAATCCCGTACTGCCTTTGGTACTACATTGAGCAAAAAGGCAGTATCTAGGACATTATCATAGTGTGAGAAGTCATTACTTGGAATTTCTGTAATTCCTGCCTTTTGGACCAGTTCCCAGTGCTTGCTACGAAGATTCTTTGCTGTCTCTAGTAGGTCTGCTTCACTAATTTCTCCTCTAAAGTATTTTTCTGTTGTAAATTTTAATTCACGAAATTCGCCTAGACGCGGGAATCCGATAATTGTTGTGACCATAAGTTTCCTCCAAAATATATTCTTGTCACTATCCTAGCAGAAAATGATTCATTTGTATAATTGAAAATGATTAGGGATTGATATAGTTTAAAGCTATATGTAACTTGCCAGAAAAATAATGAAATGGAAAAGATAGATATAGTTTTTTAGAATATCTACAGAAATTGTTCGAGATATGGGCTAGAAAAGGAAAGGGAATAGGGCAGAAGTTTGTTCTTTCTTGCGAACCGTCATGATAGGAGTGATAGGGAGGAAAAGGAATTTTATAAGGAGCTCTTGAGCAGTGAATAGTGGTTTTGAAGCTGATAAAAAATTTTAAAGAGCTGATAAAAGATCCATATTAGACATGAGGAAAGAGGCGTGCTATGATAGAAAATAAATGGATGCAAAAGCAAAGGAGGTGGCATGATGAAGAAAGTAATTGTAGGAATTACGGGAAATGAAAAGGAAATGCCACCCATGTCTGGCTTGACCTATGTTGCAGTAGCACGAGATTTGGCTGAGGGTGTGAAAGAGGCAGGTGGTCTACCGATTGTCATTCCCATTGGGACACCGGATTTGGCGAAGGATTATGTTGCTATGATGGATAAATTGCTTCTTTCAGGTGGTCAGAATGTCAGCCCGCATTTTTATGGGGAGGAGCTAGCAGTTGATAGTGATGACTATTTGCTGGCACGTGACCAGTTTGAATTAGCCTTGATTGATGAGGCATTGAAACAGGGCAAGCCGATTTTTGCAGTTTGTAGGGGGATGCAGCTGTTAAATGTCGCCTTGGGTGGTAGTTTGCAGCAGGAAGTAAGGAATCATTGGCAGGATACCATAAAGGGAACCTTTCACAGCTTACAAGTTAGTCCCAATAGTCGGGTGAGTCAGCTTTTTCATCAAGGTAGCCAGATCAATTCTTTTCATAGGCAAAGGATCAAGCAACTGGCACCTGATTTGCAGGTCACAGCTCGTGATCCACGTGACGGAACCATTGAAGCGGTAGAAGGCCGGGGAGCATTCTCCGTTTTAGGAGTGCAGTGGCATCCTGAATTTCTATGCAAGGATTGCGAAAGTAACCGGCAGTTGTTTGACTATATTGTTCATCGATTGTAAGTCTAAACCAGAAATCCATACGAAAAAAGCCCTTAAAAAAAATGAACTGCACCCCAAAAGTTAGACACAAAATCTAACGATTGGGGTGCTTTTTTATATAGGTTAAGGTAGTTCTAGCTTTTGACGGGAAGAAATGATACACTCATTTAGTTTAACTTTTATTACTTCAACGATTGCGGAAACTCCGTTTCCTTATTTCCAACCTTGCCCACTTCGCTCTCAAATTTCTAGGCTCAGGCTGAAACAGTCCGCCGAACTGTTTCATTCTTCCAGATGATTGGAACTCACTTTGCCCTACTCTACGATTGTTACTGACTATCGTCAGTATGATTTCCAACCTTCAACAGTCCTTAGACTGTTGAAGCAGCCTGCAGCTCCTTGCCTAGTACTAAAAGGAAACGAAACAACTATAAGCTGGGTATCTTCTTTTATGATAGGATCCATTGCAACTACTTATAAGTCAAAGACATCATTTAGGTTTTCAGCCAAGGTAGGATGAGTAAATAATTGGTCTTTGAAGTAGGTGTATGGAATATGGTTATCCATGGCGACAGTGATGATATTGATGATTTCTTGAGAACCCTCAGCAAAAATCGTCGCTCCGAGAATCTCTTTTGTCTCTGCATGAACGATTACTTTAAAAGCACCGCGCAAATGATTGTTAACGTGAGCTCGTGGCATGTTTGCTACAGGGATTTCTTTGACCTTGTAAGGGAGGTTTGCTTCTTTGGCTTGTGCTTCTGTCATTCCAATTTGAGACAGAGGGGGAGTAATAAATAGCGTACTTGGAATATTTTTTCGATTTTCTAGTGTGTAGTCCCCTGCTCCGGTTAAATAGTGATAGACGATACGTGAATCATCAAGCGAGACATAGGTAAACTGTGGGCCACCATTGACATCGCCGACGGCAAATACACCTGGGATACTTGTTTCACAATATTGATTGACTTGAATGGCTCCACGTTCTGACAATTGAATGGTCGTATTTTCTAATTGTAATGGTTCAACATTAGGGGTTCGACCGGTTGCATAGAGCAAGGCATCAAAAGAATAGGTTTCATCTTCGGTGACAACAAGAACTTTATTTTGGTCATTTTTTATTTCCGTTGCTCGAATATGTTGCAGAAGTGTGATACCGTCTTCTGTTAGATATTGTTTTGCCAAGTGAGCGATTGAAGGCTCTGCGCGTGGTAAGAAAACATCGACTGCGTCAAGGACAGTTACCTTACTGCCTAATTGGTTGTAAAGGCTTGCAAATTCTAAGCCGATATTCCCACCCCCTAAGATACCTAAGGTTTTTGGGAGTTCACTTAGCTGTTGAATTCCGGTTGAATCATATACATGATCGCTAGTGGTTAAGCCTGGAATGGGAATAATAGTGGAAGTTGCCCCTGTATTGATAATGATAATGTCTGCTGTAATTTCTTGCCGATTATCTCCTGCGACCATTTCAAGCACCTTATCTGAAATAAAATGTGCCTCAGCATCGAAAATATCAACCCCTTTGTCTTTTATAGTCGCATAATTTTTTTTATTTAAGCGGCTGACAACAGCTTCTTTTTGTGCAAACACTTGGTCAAAAGGAAGATTATTTTCGGCAGCTACCAATAGCGTTTTGGTTGGGATACAGCCGATGTTGATACAGGTTCCACCATACATAGCCTGACTGCGCTCGATAAGTGCAACTTTTTTTCCTAGACTAGCAAATTTGGCGGCGAGCGTCTTTCCTGCCTTACCAAAACCAATGACAACCATGTCGTAATGTAACATATAGATTCCTCCATCCTCTTATTACCTGCATTATATCACTTCTGATTGAAAAATACAGATTTTTGCTACGGAACGGATCGATGGTTGAAATGCTTCCTACTAGCCTAGTCGAGGGCTATCGGTTTTAGATATTTATGTTGGTTATATAGTATAAATGGGACCCACTATAAGAGATAGAGTGGCCTTTTATTCCACGAAAACCAATCAGAACCCGTCTGTTCAGAGCTGAAACGGTTTAGAATTGCTACATTTATCCCTTGCTTGTGCTTTGTTCATGAAGATCTGTGTTGCCTACGGTACTCACTAGGGCTAATATGGAAATAGTGCTTGAAGACAGAACTAAAGGTTAGGGGGTCTAGATAGCCAACAGAGTATGCAATTTCTGTGATCGTAAGATTCGGGTGGAGTAGGAGTTGGCAACTGCGTTCCATTTTGACCTGAAGAATATATCCTTTGATCGAGTAACCTGTTTCTTTCTTAAAAATCTTATAGAGATAGCTACGGCTGAGAGATAACTTTTCTGCGAAGTTAGGTTGCGAGCATGCAATGCGAACCAAAATGGGAAGAATCTTGAAAACAAGGGGTATAGTCTATAGCTATACATTCTACAAAAAGCAGATAAAGATTTTTTAAGAACTACATAAGATTTTTATATTGGTCAAATGCTTATCCCTATGATAAGCTATGTATAGTTCATTACAAAGGAGTTAAAGATTATGAAATTGAAAAAATTAGTCGGACTAGCAACGGTTGCAGTTGCTTCAGTTGTAGCTTTGGCAGCATGTGGATCAGGTTCAAACCAAGACAATGTTCTTCGGGTCGGTGTGATGAGTTTGAGCGATTCAGAAGAAGCACGCTGGGATAAGGTAAAAGAGCTTCTTGGTGATAAGGTGCAGTTAGAGTTTACTCAATTCACAGACTATTCACAACCCAACAAGGCACTTGCTGAGGGAGAAGTAGACATCAATGCTTTCCAACACTATAATTTCTTAGAAAACTGGAATAAGGAAAATGGGGAAGACTTGATGGCAGTCGCTGATACCTACATCGCTCCGATTCGCCTGTACTCTGGTACAGCCAATGGTAAAAATAAGTACAAGTCTGTCGATGAAATCCCTGATGGTTCTGAAATTGCGGTACCAAATGATCCGACAAATGAAAGTCGTGCCCTCTACCTTCTCCAATCAGCAGGTTTGATTAAATTGGATGTATCTGGTACAGAGTTGGCTACGATTGTTAACATCAAAGAGAATCCCAAGAAGTTAAAAGTAACAGAACTAGATGCTAGTCAGACAGCCAGCTCACTTCCATCTGTTGCAGCAGCAGTTGTCAATAATACCTTTGTACTTGAAGCAGGTTTGGATTATAAAAATGCCCTTTACAAGGAGCAAAAAGATGAAAATTCACACCAATGGTACAATTTGATTGCAGCTAAAAGCGATTGGGAAAAATCACCGAAAGCAGATGCGATTAAAGAATTGGTGAAGGCATTTCATACAGATGAAGTGAAAAAAGTCATTGAAGAATCTTCTGATGGCATGGATGAACCGGTTTGGTAAACAATACAAAATGCTGTGGTTTTCCATAGCATTTTATATTCCTACCATTAAGACGTGAGGACATGAAGAAAAGAATACTCAATAAAAAGAAAAATGGGGAATTGAAGGAGAGTAGTCCAGTAATCCATGCGATTCATCTTTTTTCTAGCATTTTTAGTCCGAACCGATACTCCATGAACATCAAATTGAGACGAAGCAAGGCAGATGCAGAGAGAACTTCATTATTTTGTTTTTGGGGATAAAATATAGCTGATGATGGTAACCATGGTATAATGAGAAATGAAATAGTACGAGGTGTTTGGAGAGCAAAATGGCTCCAGAAGGGGAAATAATGTCAAGACAAGCAGAACAAATTAGAAAATTTGAAGCGGATACGATTACGCAAGCCTATTTTGAAAAATTGAAGATATTGATTGCTAAAAAATCAATCTTTGCACAGCAGATTGGTCTTTTAGAAGTAGCGACTTATTTGAAAGATATCTTTGAGGAGGCGGGAGCCGAGGTCATTTTGGACGATAGCTATGCAGCACCCTTTGTTCTAGCAACCTTTACCAGTCCTGTGCCAGGTGCCAAGACCTTGATTTTCTATAATCACTATGATACGGTGCCAGCAGATCACGATCAAGTTTGGACAGACCAGCCTTTTGAAGTCAGCATACGAGACGGCTACATCTATGGCAGAGGAGTAGATGATGATAAGGGGCATATCATAGCCCGCCTGTCTGCGGTTCAAAAATATCTGGATAGGCACGATGTTCTTCCGGTCAATATCATCTTTATGATGGAAGGTGCTGAAGAATCGGCATCGGTTGACTTGGACAAATACTTGGAGAAATACCGGTCTCGCTTGCTAGGAGCTGACCTACTGGTTTGGGAGCAAGGAGCGAGAAATGTTTTGGGACAATTAGAAATTGCAGGAGGCAATAAGGGAATTGTCACCTTTGATATGGCAGTCAAGAGTGCAGCGTTGGATATCCATTCTTCCTATGGTGGAGTGATTGATTCGGCTAGCTGGTACCTCATGGCTGCCCTACAGTCGATGAGGGATCGGGACGGACGTATCTTGGTCGATGGGATTTATGAGCAGGTAGAAGAGCCGAATGAACGTGAACTAGCCCTAGTTGAAGAGTTTGCCTTAGCAACAAGCGCCTCGGTTACAGAGCTTTATGGGTTGACCTTGAAAACCCTAGTAACAGATAGAAAGAGGTTTCTAAAACGTCTCTTCTTTGAACCGTCCATAACCATTGAGGGCTTTTCTACAGGCTATCTAGGTCAAGGAGTAAAGACCATCATTCCTGCCCAAGCCAGTGCCAAAGTGGAAGTGCGTCTAGTACCGGGCTTGGAGCCACAAGATGTTTTGAATAAAATCCGCAAGCACCTGGTGAAGCATGGTTTTGAAAAAGTAGAAGTGACCTTTACCTTGGGGGAGATGAGTTATCGTAGCGACATGTCTAATCCGGCTATTCTCAATGTGATTGAGCTTGCAAAAGGTTTGACTCCAGAGGGAGTAGCGGTGCTACCGACTTCACCTGGTACAGGTCCCATGCACACGGTCTTTCATGCACTAGGTGTTCCAATTGCAGGATTTGGACTTGGAAATGCCAACAGTAGAGATCATGCAGGAGATGAAAATGTGAGCATTGCAGACTATTATAGTCATATCGAATTAGTAGAGGAGTTGATTAAAAGTTATGAGTAAGGAGATTATTAAGCTAGACCATATTGATGTCACCTTTCATCAGAAAAAACGGATGATTGAAGCGGTGAAAGATGTCACCATTCATATTAGGCAAGGGGATATTTATGGGATTGTTGGTTATTCAGGGGCTGGTAAATCAACCTTGGTTCGGGTGATTAACCTCTTGCAGGTCCCCACTGCGGGTCGTATTTGTATCAATGATGATGTGATTTTCGAGGATGGTTGGGTCACTCTGAATGCTGCTCAATTACGGAGTAAGCGCCGTGAGATTGGGATGATTTTTCAGCATTTTAACCTAATGGCGCAGATGACAGCGGCCGAAAATGTTGCCTTTGCCTTGAAACATTCTGGTTTGACCAAAGAAGAAAAGAAGGCTAAGGTGGCGAAGCTATTGGATTTGGTCGGTTTGGCAGATCGTGCGGAGAACTACCCAGCCCAGCTATCTGGTGGTCAGAAACAACGGGTAGCTATTGCGCGTGCACTTGCCAACGATCCGAAAATACTGATTTCAGATGAGTCAACTTCCGCCCTTGACCCTAAAACCACTAAACAAATTTTAGCTCTTTTGCAGGAACTCAATGAGAAATTAGGCTTGACCATTGTGATGATTACCCATGAGATGCAGATTGTCAAGGATATTTGTAACCGCGTAGCAGTTATGCAGGACGGACGATTGATTGAGGAAGGCTCTGTTTTGGAGATTTTCACTCATCCCAAAGAAGCTTTGACACAGGATTTTATCAAAACAGCAACAGGAATTGATGAAGCCTTGGTTAAAATTTATCAGCAAGATATTGTCAAACAGCTACCAGAAGACAGCCTCTTGGTTCAGTTTAAGTATGCGGGTTCAGCCACAGATACGGCTATTATCAATGACTTGTACAAGACCTATCAAGTATCGGCTAATATCTTGTATGGTAATATTGAGATTTTAGATCATACACCTGTTGGGGAGATGGTCTTAATTTTATCAGGTCACCAAGAACAACTACGTGAGGCTCTGACAGCTGTTACCACAGCCAATGTAGAAGTGACGATTTTGAAAGGAGATGACTAGGATGGATGAATTATTTTTCTGGATTCAAACCAATTTTCCCCATATTTACAAGATGGGGTGGGGTGGTCAGACTGGTTGGGGAACCGCTATTTACAGTACCTTTTATATGACCTTTGTTTCTTTTGGAATCGGAGGTAGCATGGGCTTGATTTCAGGTTTATTTCTCGTTTTGACAGGACCGCGTGGGATTGCAGAAAATCGTGTGGTCTTTTGGATTTTAGATAAGGTAGCTTCTGTTTTGCGTGGGATTCCTTTTATCATTTTGCTCTCGGCTATTTCGCCTGTAACAAGAGCGATTGTCGGGACGTCAATTGGCATGAATGCAGCCCTGGTACCACTTTCTCTTTCAGTCTATCCCTTCTTTGCCCGCCAGGTTCAAGTCGTTCTTTCTGAATTGGACGGTGGGGTGATTGAAGCTGCCCAAGCTTCAGGTGCAACCTTTGGTGATTTGATCATGATTTATTTCCGTGAAGGTCTGCCAGATTTGATTCGGGTCACAACCCTAACGCTCATTTCTCTTGTGGGCTATACCGCTATGGCAGGTGCGATCGGGGCAGGTGGATTGGGTCAAGTAGCTCTTTCCTACGGCTATTTACGATCCAATGATGATGTCACCTTCCTTGCCACCCTCCTCATCCTCATCTTTATCTTTGTTATCCAATTTGTTGGAGACCTTATTACACGAAATATTAGTCATAAATAAGGTGTGAGGACGTTAAGAGCCAAGTAAAAATAGGAGATGGACGATGTGTTCAATGAATGACCACCTATCCTTACAGGATTCTCAGCTGTCTGCAAGACCACGCATCAAATCAAGTCCGAATTCAATTCGGTTTCAATATAGATGATACATTGAAAGATATGAGGCTACATTCTCTATTGAAGTATTTCCTTCTTGTTTTGTAGCAATTAAGGGGAGGGAAAGGTTCAAGTTCTCATGAATTTTTATAGACAGTAAGGGAATTTTCTGCTATACTATCAAGTAGGAAAGAGGGTTACTTGGTATATCCTTTAGCGAGTTTGGGACGGTGGAAGCCAGACGGAAGTAAGAGTAATTGGCGCTTTCAGAATCATTGTGAAGAAGTAAATGAAGAAATAAATTAGGGTGGAACCGCGTTGCAACGCCCCTATGGAGACATAGGAGGGTTGGCGCGTTTTTTTGATATTCCTGAAAAGTCAACTAGCTGTTTTACCTTTTTGACTTACCTATTATTCATAGGTTCCGAACCTTATAGGACTAGATAAATAGCCCCTAACTACTGATTGTTCTTCAAATCCTATCATCAAGGATGGAGAGAAAGAGGCTACTAAATGAATAAAGATAGCTCTTTCACAGTCTTTGTAGCAGTGTTCTTTTTTGCTTAGATGGCTCGTTGAAATGGGGAAAAGTCCCCTTTCAATCAGCGTCACAGTCTGAACAACTTGATGCTGTGTCAATGTTAAAAATGGAGGAAAATAAATGAGCAAGAAACTAACTTTTCAGGAGATTATTCTGACCTTACAACAATACTGGAATGAGCAAGGTTGTATGCTGATGCAGGCATATGATACAGAAAAAGGGGCAGGAACCATGAGCCCTTATACTTTCTTGCGTGCGATTGGTCCTGAGCCATGGAATGCAGCGTATGTAGAGCCAAGTCGTCGTCCAGCAGATGGCCGTTATGGAGAAAATCCAAACCGTCTTTACCAACATCACCAATTTCAAGTGGTTATGAAGCCAAGTCCAAGTAATATCCAAGAATTGTATTTGGAATCACTCGAACGCCTCGGTATCAATCCTTTGGAACATGATATTCGTTTTGTGGAAGATAACTGGGAAAATCCCTCCACTGGTTCAGCTGGTCTAGGTTGGGAAGTGTGGCTTGACGGAATGGAAATTACTCAGTTTACCTATTTTCAACAAGTCGGAGGTCTTGCGACAGGTCCTGTAACGGCTGAGGTGACCTACGGTTTAGAGCGTCTAGCTTCGTATATCCAAGAGGTAGATTCGGTCTATGACATCGAGTGGGCTGACGGAGTCAAATATGGGGAAATCTTTCTCCAACCAGAATACGAGCATTCCAAGTACAGCTTTGAAGTGAGTGATCAGGACTTGTTGCTTACTAACTTTGAAAAATTTGAAGAAGAGGCAAAACGGTGCCTCAATGAGCATTTGGTGCACCCTGCTTTTGACTATGTTTTGAAATGTTCGCATACCTTTAATTTGTTAGATGCGCGTGGGGCGGTTTCGGTAACGGAGCGAGCAGGCTATATCGCACGGATTAGAAATCTAGCCCGTGTGGTTGCAAAGACCTTTGTAGCAGAACGAAAACGCCTTGGTTATCCACTATTGGATCAAGCAACAAGAGAGCAATTACTAGCAGAGGAGGCAGAATAAGATGACGAAAAATGTATTGGTAGAACTTGGGTTAGAAGAAATTCCAGCTTACATTGTAAGCCCTAGTGAAAAACAATTGGGTGAGAAAATGGCTGCCTTTTTAACAGATAACCGTTTGGCGTTTGAAGGGATTCAAACCTTTTCAACTCCTCGTCGTTTGGCAGTTCGTGTGACAGGTTTGGCGGATACACAGACCGATTTGACAGAGGATTTTAAAGGTCCTGCTAAGAAAATTGCCTTGGATGCAGATGGGAACTTTACAAAGGCTGCAGAGGGATTTGTTCGTGGAAAAGGCTTGACAACGGAAGCGATTACCTTCCGTGAAATCAACGGGGAAGAATATGTCTATGTAACCAAGCATGAACAAGGAAAAGCAGCCAAGGATGTCTTGGCTGCTATACCAGAAGTGCTTGCCTCCCTCACTTTCCCAGTCAGCATGCACTGGGCTTCAAACAAATTTGAATATGTTCGCCCTGTCCATACCTTGACAGTCTTGCTAGATGAGGAAGCGCTTGAGATGGACTTCCTTGATATCTCCTCAGGACGCATCAGTCGTGGTCATCGTTTCCTTGGTCAGGAGACGGAAATTGCACATGCAGACAGTTATGAAGATGACATGCGCAAGGAGTTTGTGATTGCAGATAGTCGTGAGCGTGAAGCTATGATTGTGGAGCAAATCAAGGCTATTGAAGCCGAACAAAATGTCCTTGTTGAGATTGACCCGGATTTGCTCAATGAAGTTTTAAATTTGGTTGAATATCCAACGGCCTTTATGGGGGCCTTTGATGCTAAATACCTTGAGGTTCCAGAAGAGGTCTTAGTCACTTCAATGAAAAATCACCAACGTTACTTTGTCGTTCGTGATCAAGCGGGCAAACTCTTACCAAACTTTATCTCCGTTCGCAACGGAAATGCAACATGTTTGGATAATGTTATCAAGGGAAATGAAAAAGTGTTAGTGGCGCGTCTGGAAGACGGAGAGTTTTTCTGGCGTGAAGACCAGAAATTACAGATTGCAGATCTAGTAGACCGTCTAAAAGCTGTTACCTTCCATGAGAAAATTGGCTCCCTTTATGATCACATGGCACGGACAGCTACCATCAGTAGCCTTTTGGCTGACCAAGCAGGGCTTTCGGAAGAGGAGAAAGGAGATTTGGCGCGTGCTGCAGCCATCTACAAATTTGACCTCTTGACAGGTATGGTCGGTGAATTTGACGAATTACAAGGGATTATGGGGGAAAAATATGCCCTTCTTGCAGGTGAGACACCCGCCGTTGCAGCGGCAATTCGGGAGCATTATTTGCCAAATAGTGCAGACGGCAACCTGCCAGAAACGAGGGTTGGTGCAGTCCTTGCCCTTGCAGATAAATTAGATACGATTCTATCCTTCTTCTCTGTCGGCTTGATTCCAAGTGGTTCCAATGACCCTTATGCTCTTCGTCGTGCAACCCAAGGTGTGGTACGAATTTTGGAAGCCTTTGGTTGGAATATTGCCATTGATGAGTTGGTGGAAAAACTCTACGCTCTAAAGCATGACAGTCTCGTCTACCAAAACAAGGTTGAAGTCCTTGATTTCTTCCGTGCCCGTGTAGAGAAGATGATGGATAAGAATGTACCAAAAGATATTGTAACAGCTGTTTTGGATAGCACTCATTTTGTGGTGGCTGATATGGTGGAGACAGCCCGTATCTTGGCTGAAAAAGCTAAGACAACGACCTTTAAACCGGCAATTGAAAGTTTATCACGGGTCTTTAACCTAGCTGAAAAAGCAGAGTCAGGAGCTATGGTTGATCGTACTTTGTTTGAAAATGCAGAGGAAGAAACCTTGGCAGCAAATGTGGAACAGATCACCCTGTCCACTGACTTAGTAGCAAATATTGATCAACTTTTTGCCCTTCAACCCGTTATTGATGCTTTCTTTGACAATACCATGGTTATGGTGGAAGATGAAGCTGTTAAAAAGAACCGTCTGGCTCTACTTGTTGCTTTGACGGATAAGGCGCAACAGGTTGCCCGCTTTAATCAAATCAATACCAAATAGGAGAGAAGATGGAACAAGCAAAAATTGATCGAATCAATGAACTAGCTAAAAAGAAAAAAGAAGTAGGCTTGACAGCAGAGGAATTACAAGAGCAAGCCATTCTTCGGCAAGAGTATATTGAAGGCTATCGACGGAGCGTTCGTGCCCATATAGAGGGGATCAAACTTGTTGATGAGGCTGGAAACGATGTAACACCAGAAAAACTCAAGCAAGTCCAACGAGAAAAAGGCTTGCACGGTCGTAGTCTAGATGACCCAAATTCATAAAACAGCCACTTCATTTGGTTAATCGTACTGCAAGAGTTAGGGAAATTAGCCTATTATCAAGGGTATCGTCATTTCGTTTATCTCTAAAAAATTGTATACGATAAAATGACAACCTTTCCTTGTCTTATTAGATACCCACCAACAGCCTATCCCTAGATTGTTGGTGCTAGCACAGCTGCCTATCTCTTTTTGAGCTGGCAACTGTGTTTTATTATAAATGCATACGAAAACTATACTACCAAGAGAGGACGGATTCGTTCTCTCTTTTTTGTATGGTTGGTTGATGGTCTTGATATAGTTGTTTCGTTTCCTTTTAGTACTAGGCAAGGAGCTGCAGGCTGCTTCAACAGTCTAATGACTGTTGAAGGTTGGAAATCATACTGACGATAGTCAGTAACAATCGTAGAGTACGGCAAAGTGAGTTCCAATTATCTAGAAGGTGATTGGAAGTTGGAAATAAGGAAACGGAGTTTCCGCAATCGTTGAAGTAATAAAAGGTAAACTAAATGAGTATAAAAAACAAAAACACCAGCATAGGCTAGTATTTTGCTATATCATTCCTTGCCGTAGTTTTCTCCTTAAAATGATGCTACTAGGAACTAGGACCATAACACTGCCGATCCAAGCAGCGGGATTGGCAGCAGCCACACCGTAGAATCCGAAATAAGTCAAGCCAATAATAGCAACACCAGCCCGCATGACCAGTTCCATAATCCCTGCAAGAGTTGGAACAAAGCCCTTTCCAAGTCCCTGAATGAAGCTACGAAGAATAAAAAGAATAGCCAAAATCCAGTAGCAAGCACCGTTTATGATGTAATAGGTTAGGGCGAGGTGATAGACTTCTGTGCTTCCTTCTGCCAGAAAGAGACGGGAGAAGAAGCGATTGGCAGTGACTAGTAAGATCGCAAAGATAATCGCCCAAGCGATACTGATGAAGATGGATTTTTTCAAACCCTCTAAGATTCGTAGATAGAGCTTGGCTCCGTAGTTTTGGGCAGTAAAGGTGGAAACAGCTAAGCCTAGATTGATCATCGGAAGCATGGCTAGTTGATCAGTCTTACTAGCAATCGCTTGAGCTGCAATCGCATCAGTCCCCAGTTGGTTGAGCATGACCTGTAGGGTAATAGCACCGATGGCGATGATACTGGCTTGAAATGCCATCGGAAAACCTAGCTGGGCATGCTTGATGAGATTCAGTTTATCCAGTCTAACCTCTGTCCATTTGAGGTGGAAATAAGGGACTTTTTTATAAATATAAACGACTAAATAAAGGACTGAAAAAGCTTGAGCTGTAATAGTTGCTAACCCTGCACCAAACACACCTAAGCCGACATTTAAAATAAAAAGAAAATCGAGTGCGATGTTGATGAAACAGGCGATTATAAGGGCAATCAGTGGAGTAGTTGAGTCACCGAGACTACGGATAAGATTGGATAGATAGTTAAAGAGAACAGAAAAGATAGTTCCGCCGAACATCGCTGTTAAAAATTGCTGCGAATGGGGCAATAATTCCTCTGGGGTCTGCATAAAAATGAGTAGGGAGCGTAGGAAGAAAAGTGCTAAAAAGGTTAAGACCAAACTTACACAGAGGGAGTAAAAGAGCCCGTGGACAAAACTTTTTTTGATACCTTCGACATCATTTGCTCCAAATCGCTGGGCCGTGACAATTGTCAGTCCACTGGTTAAGCCCTGTGCAAATCCGAGAATGAGAAAGACGATACTTCCAGTTGCTCCGACACTAGCAAAAGCAACTTTACCAAGCGTATGGCCTACAATGATACTATCTGCAAAATTATAAGCTAATTGAAAAAAACTTCCAATTAAAAGTGGCAAGGTAAACTGTAAAATGACACGAATTGGCTTACCCTGGGTTAAATCCTGCATAAAAACTCCTTGAAAATGGGGGAGAAGAAGTGAATAAAGACTTGCTGTAAGAAATGATTAGAGTTTATTGGTATACTCTTCAAAGTGATCAACGATATGGTTATCGGTTACAGCCATAATCAGTTCTTGCTCGTTAAAGACATAGTCGGGTGAAAATTGAATATTTAATTTGTGGGTTGTTGCATCGCGATAGCCAATGATATTGAGATTGTAGGATTGGCGTAATTGTAGTTGAGCAAGGCTCTTGCCAATCCATTTTTGTGGTGCATGAAATTCGATGATACTAACATTGCCATCTAGCTCAATCAAGTCAGTTGTATCACGATGGAGGAGGTGCTTGGCAAGGGAGATGCCAGTTTCTCTTTCTGGAGAGATGACGCGATCTGCCCCGATTTTTAGTAGTACTTCCTTACTGGTGTTACTCTTGACTTTTGCGACAATTTTAGGCACATTTAGCGCCTTACAATGGAGGACAGCAAGGACGCTTGACTCTAAGTTACGTCCAGTTGCAACGACCACTGTGTCACATCGGTCAATCCCTGCAGCCCGTAGTAAGTCCTTGTCTGTAATATCGCCTACGATACCTTTGGTGAGGACTGTTTCCAACTGATTGATGCGCTCAGCATGATTATCAATCGCAATAATATGACAATCATAATGATGTAAGGTCTTTGCAATGGTGGTTCCAAAGACACCAAGACCTAAAATTCCAATAGTTTGAGTTTTCATTCTAATCTCCTTAATAAGTAAGATACAAAAGCCGTAAAGCGAGCAATGTAAAAATAGGAGACAGACGCAGGGTTCGATGAACCCAAGGAAGTCTATCTTTTTTACACAGCTCGCAGGCTGTGTTCAATTAAAACAAGATACAAGCCCGTAAAAAACTCAAAGCGAAAATAGGAAACTTTTCGAAGACGCTTGCGTCTAGCAAAAGTTTATCTTTTTCGCACAGAGTTTAGGGTGCGTTCAATTAAAACAAGATACAAGCCCGTAAAAAACTCAAAGCGAAAATAGGAAACTTTTCGAAGACGCTTGCGTCTAGCAAAAGTTTATCTTTTTCGCACAGAGTTTAGGGCGTGTTCAATTATACAATCATTGACGATTTTGCATATTGTATCGTTTCTTCCTTAGATAACTTTCGGGCGGAAAGACTAATCAAAATAGACATCGGACCAATTCGTCCAAAAAACATAAGTGCCATGATGACGAGTTGCCCCAGTTGAGATAAGTCAGGGGTTAGATTAGCTGTTACTCCGACGGTTGCTAATGCTGACATGACCTCAAAAATCAGAAAGAGCATGGGCTGGTGGGGGTCGGTCATGCTGATGGCAAAGAGGCCGATAAGAAAGACCATAATGAAGACGATAAAGGTCGCAAAGGCTTTTTGGATCGTGACAGCATCAATTGTCCGTGCCTTGAAGTTGGTATGGGGGAGGCCGATAATCTCGCTTCTAGCATAGAGAATGAGAGTGAGAAAGGCGGTAATTTTAATCCCCCCAGCCGTTCCGCCAGGTGCTCCACCAAGCATCATTTGAAAGGTATAGAGCAAGAGGGTGACAGGCTTTGCTTTTGTATAGTCTATTGATGCAAAACCAGCAGTCCGCATGGTGACAGTCTGGAAAAAGCTCGCCAAGACCTTATGTGGAAAATCAAATGAGCCAATCGTTGCAGGATTTTTATATTCAGTTAGAAGGGTCAAAAGCGTTCCAACCAAGAGAATCAGACTGGTCATGGTGAGGACTACCTTGGTATGAAAACTTAATTTGCGAAAACTCAAGTGGTTTTTCATCTTAGTCTGCATATCAAACCAGACAGAAAATCCAAGTCCTCCCATGATAATGAGTGTGGCAATTGTCAAATTGACCAAGGGATTGGTGGCGTAGTTGATGAGGCTAGTGGAGCCAAAATTATCAAACCCCGCATTACAAAAAGAAGAAATAGCCAGGAAAATGGCAGAAAAAATCCCCCGTTGCCAGCCAAATTCTGGTACAAATTGGAAAGAAAGGAGGATTGCTCCTAGGGCTTCAATGGTAAAGGTAAAACCAAAGACGGATTTGATAAAACTGCGGAAGTGCTTGGTCTCTGCTAAACTAAAACTTTCTTGTAGGGTGGCCATATTGATAAAGCTGAGCTTTCGTCCGCCCCTAAGAGCAAAGAGCCCGATGAAGCTAATCAGGCTTAAGCCTCCAATTTGAATCAAGATCATACAGATTATTTGACCAAATACATTGTAGGTTTCTGCGACAGGAACGGTAAAAAGTCCTGTCACACAGACCATAGAAATAGCTGTAAAAAGATGATCCCAATATCTAGCATTAGAGCTAGCTAGCTGTGAAATCGGTAGGGATAACAGGAGCGAGCCAATCAGAATAACGCCTGCAAAGCTGAGGACAATCCGTTGGCTCGGTTTTAATTTTAGACTAAAAGTAGGCATGATTTCCTCTCGCAATTAGGATATGAGGATATTGTAGCATAAATTGCTAAAAATAACAGAAAAACCTACCCATTTGGTAGGAAAAGAATCCTTATTTCCATTCAGCTAAAATGATTTGGTTGTAATAGCGGAGTGGTCCGACTTTCTGTAGCAAGTAGTTGGCAGTTAGACCGACCAAAAAGCCAGAAAGAATCCCGCTGAAAGACAAAAGAGGAAGGTAGTTGAGGACGAGTAAGGATTGAGCAATCCAAGAAAATACCAGAAGTTGACCGATATTGTGGAGCATTCCGCCCAGGATGGAAATCCCGATGGCACTAACCCGCTTGGGGCCTAATTGTTTGGCAGCAAGCATGCCGATATAGCTGAGTGTAACCCCAGCAAAACCATAGAGAAAGGTTGAGAAGGTACCGCCTAAAAAGGTTGAAATGAGCAGACGGATACTGACCACTTTGACACTGTCTCTAGCAGGGAGGGTAAAAATGGCAATCAGGCTGATCAAATTCCCAAGTCCTAATTTTGCCCCAGGGGCAAAGGAAAAGGGAGTAGGAATCAGTCGTTCGATTAGAGAAATAACAACAGCTTGAGCAGCTAGCATTGTAATAAATAATAATGTTTGATTTTTTGAAGTCATAATCATGTCTTTATCTGAGGTAGGTAGAAAATCTTCAAGGAGCAATATAAGAACCTGTATTCACAAGTAATACTCTTTAAAAATCAAAAGGATACTTCGTCCACTTTCCTTGGTGAAGGCTCGTTCTACCTTCTGTTTCGATTGTAAGGAAATGAGCGGTGCTACTCTCATTTCCAACCGTTCACAATTCTTAATTGTGAAAGCTAGTCTACTTTTGATTTTTATGGAGTATAAAGTGCTTTTATAGAAGAGATAGCTTTTAGGCTAATCAAGAGCGTTTTTTGAAGAAATACTGACTGTATGTTGAAAAACGAACGATGAGTAGCTTAAAACGAGCTTTAGATGGAAGTGCGACACGGTGAATACCGATTCTAAATAGCATATCGTTTCTATTCCACTATACTATCTATTTTTTTTTAAGATATGCAAGTCTTTTTTGTCAAATTCTTTGCCTAAAAATGAGGAATCCAATTGTACAATCTCTTTAAAAGGTGTATAATAGGCTTTGTTAAAAAACAGACAAACTAATCGGAGGTTATGTTTTGGCTAAAAATATTGTAATAGTAGGTGCTGGTTATGCAGGGATTTCTGCGGCACGCTTACTTGGAAAAAAATTCAAGAAAAACGATGATGTGACCGTTACCTTGATTGATAAAAACTCATTCCACACCTATATGACAGAGTTGCACGAGGTCGCGGCTGGTCGTGTGGAAAAAGATGCGATTAAATACGACTTGAAACGCATTTTCAATAAGTATCCAAAAGTGAACTTGGTGACCGACAAGGTCCTTGAAATTGACTATGACAAAAAAGAAGTGGTTGCAGAGCATCAAACACTTCCGTTTGACTATCTCCTGCTTGCAATGGGTGGGGAAGCCAATGATTTTGGTATCAAAGGTGTAAAGGAAAATGGTTTTACCCTTTGGTCAATCGAAGCTGCAGAGCGTTTGCACGATCATATCATTGATGCCTGCTATCGTGCCATGCGCGAACATGATGAAGAAAAACGCCGTGCTCTTTTGACTTTCACGGTTATCGGTGCAGGTTTCACTGGTATTGAGATGATTGGTGAGCTGATTGACTGGGTTCCAATCTTGGCACATGAATTTAAACTCAATCCGGCAGAATTTTCTCTCAAAGTGATTGAAGCAATGCCTAATATCTTGCAAATGGTCACTGAGAAAGAACAAGTGAAAACCCGCAAATACCTTGAGAAAAAAGGTGTGGAGTTGGTGCTAGGTGATGGGGTTTCTGCTGTTGAAGCTGATAAATTGCTCCTCTCATCTGGACGTGAGATTCCAACCTATACTTCTATTTGGACAGCTGGTGTGCAGGCTAACAGTGATGCAAGCGAATTTGGGATTGAAAAAGCGCGAGCAGGTAGGTTAGTCGTAAATGAATACATGGAAGCTAAAGGCAAGGAGAATGTCTATGTAGCTGGTGACTTGGTTTACTATGAGGAGCCAGGCAATGATGGCAAACCAACACCACAAATCGTTCAAGCTGCCGAACAGACAGGACATACTGCTGCCCAAAACATCATCGCTGCTATTACAGGTGGTGAAAAACATAGCTACAAAGGGAAATACGATGGCTTTATGGTCTCTATTGGTTCCCGCTATGGGGTTGCTTTCTTGATGGGCAAATACCACTTGTCAGGCTTTATGGCAATGTTTATGAAGCATATGGTAAACTTGCTTTACTTCTTTACCATTCGTAGCTTCTTCTATATGGGATCGTATATCCGCCATGAATTCTTTGACATTAAAAACAAACGCAATATCTTTGGTGGTCATACATCAGGAAAAGGGAATTTGCTTTGGTCTGCACCTTTACGTGTCTTTTATGGTTCTGTTTGGCTCTATGAAGGGGTTAAGAAAGCTTTCGGTCTCTTTGGCACCACTTCATGGTTAGGCGATCAGGTTGTTTTCCCATTCCCATGGTTGGCAGATCCTGTATCGGGCGCTTCAGCAGCTGAGGCAACATCAGGTGCCTCTCAAGCAGCAACAGAAACAGCCCAAGCAATCTTTGGTCTTAGCTATGCCTATGGTGAGCAACCGATGACAGTCTTAGACGGCATGCCAGACTGGTTTGCTTCGATCATGCAGTTCATGATGCCCAATCAAGAAGTTGCCCTCTTTATGCAAAAATTTATGACTATCGCTGAAATTGGGATTGGTCTAGCCTTGATTGCGGGTGCCTTTGTATGGATTGTGAGTGCGGCAACCGTTGCCTTGGTGGTTATGTTTAGCTTGTCAGGTATGTTCTATTGGGTCAATATGTGGTTTATTCCAGTTGCCATCTCATTGATGAATGGTGCGGGTCGTGCCTTTGGTTTGGACTACTGGATTATGCCATGGTTGGGTCGCTTCCTTGATAAGAAGATTTATGGGAAACCCAAGCATATTTACACATTGAATGATAAACGATAATGAATAGTGGTTCTTGATTCCATTATCATTGAAATACAGTAAAAAATGGTAGGGACTATTCAAAAAACGTAGGAAAAGTTTGCTGAATAGTCCTTTTCTATTATGAAGTGGGAGAATTGTGGTACATCAAATTTGGGAAAATCATCCAGAAATACAGAAGTGCTTAGGAAAAGTGAAGCGCCTTATGATGACAGAGATGAGGCTGCTTCACCCGGCTGTGCGTGAAAAAATTGTGGAATATATGGAAGCACCAGGCAAATATCTGCGCTCAGGCCTCTGTCTTTTGTTTGCCCAAGCTGTGGATGGACAGATAAAGTCAGAGAAACTCTATTTTGCTGCCTATGTGGAGGTATTACATCTGGCAACCCTTATCCATGATGATGTCATTGATGAGGCAGATGTGAGACGTGGGATTGTAGCTACCCATCGTCAGTTTTCCAATCGGATTGCTATCTACGCAGGTGACTACCTCATGGCTTATGCAGGCCGATTATTAGCCAAGGGCATTCGCCTTATGCAGCTTGAAAAAGGTGATATCGGTTCACTCAATGAGAGATTGCTTGAAGGTATTTTAGCAGGCGAATTGGCTCAGTTGATGAACCAATTTGATGTCAGCATGACCATGAAACGCTACCTCAAGCAGATTCAAGGAAAAACAGCCTTTCTCTTTGGCTTGGCTTGTCAGTTGGGGAGTGTACAGAATGGAAGATCGTTCAAGGACACTTCACCAGCCTTTCGTGCTGGTCGTTCCTTTGGTATGGCTTTTCAGTTGCGAGATGATATGATTGATTATCAACTAACTGCTCAAGAATCGGGAAAGCCTGCCCGTCAAGATATTCAAAATGGCATTTATACGGCCCCCCTTCTTTTTGCGCTGGAAGAGGATAAGAGTATCCGAGAAGACTTGTTGCACCTCATTGAGACGAAGGAGGAGCTATTAGCGGATCAGATTATTGATAAAATCAATCGGACCAAGGCAGAGGAGCGGACTAAAACCTTGATGGAGGCCTATCTACACAAGATGGAGCAACAAGTTTCTTTGCTGGAGACAGGTGGTCGGTCAGTAGACTGGAAATGGTTGGCTGAGAAAATGTTGGATACGTATGCTTAAGTTGACAAAAAGGATTTTGTGTCTAATTTCACAGTAAACATTGGACATTTTTGTCAGAAAGGTATATGATTAGGAAGTAAGAAAACGCTTCAGTTCTTAGGGATTGAGGTAGGAAAAAGGAGTTTTATTGTATGAAAACAACAAAAGTCATGTTGAAAAGTGTTGCTGCTTTAGTTGCAGCCTTTGCCTTAGTAGCATGTGGAGCGAAAGAGGAGAAGAAAGAGACAACGATGTCTTCATCTGAGACAACCGTATCTTCTTCAACTGCAGAATCTAAAATGATGGCTGAATTGAAAGATGGCACTTATTCAGCAGAATCTGCACCAGATGACCGTGGTTTTAAGATTGTTCATACAATCACTGTGAAAGACGGAAAAATTACAGAGTCTACGTTTGACTACGAGGACAAAGATGGTAAAATGAAGTCTGAAAACGAAGAATACAACAAGATGATGAGCGAAAAAGCTGGTGTTTCTGCTAAAGAAGCAATCGAAAAATTGAATGCTGAATTGGTTGAAAAACAAGATGTCGCAGCTGTTGAAGTTGTTTCTGGGGCAACCCATACTTCAGAAGACTTCAAGAAGAGTACAGAAGCTCTCCTTGCTGCAGCTGAAAAAGGCGATACTGCAAAAGTGATGCTTGACAAATAATTCCAGCATAAAAAAGGATGGAGGCTGCGTGTAAGTACCAGCCTCTTTTCTCGTGGATGTTGAATTAATGGTAGAAAAAAGATGAATAAGATGCAATAACTTGTTTTATTGGCGGTAGCTAGCTGGCTATTCCCTGCATTTCATTTGTGATTAGCCTAGCTATCTTCGCCGGGGTCTCACGACGAAGTTGCAAGCAACTTCTGTTCGGCCGCCTATTTTTCAGTCGGTTTTTAACGGCTTCGTATCTTATGTAACTGAGTTCAGCCTAAAACCTCGGAAAAAAGATAAATCTCATTGGTTGCCAAGCAACCTGCTTCGATTTCCTATTTTTCATTCGGTTTTTTAACGGCTTCGTATCTTATGTAACTGAGTTCAGCCTAAAACCTCGGAAAAAAGATAAATCTCATTGGTTGCCAAGCAAC
>NZ_JBUEQR010000031.1:0-1756 GCF_054968985.1 Streptococcus sp. 1F3
TTTCTCCGAACTTCTTTTGAGATTGTAGAAGGGTCTTTTCCTAGCTTAACAGCGATAGCCGAAAAGGGCTTCAGTTGTTCGATTCCTATTTGAATATCGTTTCGATCAGAGAGAGTAAGATGTTTGTTTTTCATTGTCAGTTACCAACTTGTCCCAAAGTAAGTTCTAGTTCCCATCCTTCCAGAATTTACTCTGAGAAAACTGCATAAAACCAACAGAATTTAGTCTCAGACTAAGTTCTGTTTTTGACTACAATGCGGATTCAAAGAAGTTTTAGGGTTGAAAATATTGAAAAAAAGAGTACACTAAAGTTACTGGCTCTGAGACGTCTCAAAGTAAGTTCTAGCTATCTGGCATTTGGGCTGGGACAAGTTCCTTTCTATTTTGAAATTATTTTTTGATAAAAACTAGCGATTACTTATCTAATAATCGAGGTGATTGGATGACCTTCTCAGGGTCAATTTTAGAGATCCCCAAAAGTGTTGCCAATTCTTCACCGAAAGTAAAGGCAAAGAGTTCATAAGCCGATTTTCCGTTGAAAGAAGCTCGTTTGACGCTATTGACATGTGAACAAACTAGGTTGATATCCTCCTGTGTCAAGTTGTCAAAAGAACTTCCCTTAGGAAGAATGTCTCTGATAAGTGTATGATTCTTCTCAATTCTCCCTTTCTGATCGGAGCGATTTGGATCACAGAAGAAGAGCTTAGATTCACCGCGCACATCCATTTCGATGTCGTCTACTCTGGCGAACTCTCCGCCATTGTCGGTCAGAATGACAGGGAATATTTCGCAGAAGTCCAACTCTTTCTGATGCAGGTCATTCTTGATGATGTAGAGATGTTTAGCGACCTCATTAGCTGTTTTGTTATCAAGTAATCGAGCGAAGATAAAGTTACAGAAGGAGAGGTTAAAAGTGAGAAGTAGCTTTCCTCCCATCCTTCCAGTAACGGTGTCCATTTCTAGCCAATAGCTGATGCCTTTCTTTGTAAGAAAGTGTTGGAAGTCCTCGTACGACCGTCCTTCTTTGGCAGTTTTAGGAATGGGTTGGAGTTTTCTGGTTCTCCGTTTTCTGAATTTCACGACACGGGGGAAATCGATAGGCTTTGTGGAAAGGTAGCCTTTTTCAAGGTATCTATAGATAGAAGCTCTGGATACCGAAAGTTCGTTTGAAGCGATGATGTGGTTGAGGTGTTGTCCCTTTTGGATGGCAGAAGAAACAATCTCGTCCATTCGATAGAATTCTTCCTTGTTTAGTGCAACACCTGTTCTCGAGTCTGAGAGCTTAGCTTCGTAATCTAGCTGAGCTCTTTTTGCGTAGTAGAACTGTTTCTGGTACCCACAATTGCTTCTCTTTTTGGGGCAGGCATTACAGACGTAAGGAGCCTTTTTGAGTAGAGGGCAGGCCTCACAATTTGATGTACCAGAGTTCTCTTTTATAACCCTATTTCTCCGAACTTCTTTTGAGATTGTAGAGGGGTCTTTTCCTAGCTTAACAGCGATAGCCGAGAAGGGCTTAAGTTGTTCGATTCCTATTTGAATATCGTTTCGATCAGAGAGAGTAAGGTGTTTGTTTTTCATTGTTAGTTACCAACTTGTCCCAAAGTAAGTTCTACCTTATTTCCTTGTCTCAGTCTAATTTCCAGTTTTTGCGACAGACTGGAACTTACTTTGGGAATTTACACAGGATAAAAAAAGTAAAAAAAAATTAAAAAATCTATTGACAAAGAAAAGTTGAGGTGATATACTGATATAGTTG
>NZ_JBUEQR010000032.1:0-36269 GCF_054968985.1 Streptococcus sp. 1F3
CGCAACAACGGCCTTGCACCTCTTGAAATGAGGAACAAGGCCGTCGCCTAATCTTTTATTATTTCATTGTCCACTTGACAGGGAGCAGTTCATTTTATAGACTTACTATAGTTGTTTCCTTTACTTTTAGTACTAGGCAAGGAGCTACAGGCTGCTTCAACAGTCTAATGACTGTTGAAGGTTGGAAATCATACTGACGATAGTCAGTAACAATCGTAGAGTAGAGCAAAGCGAGGAGGCTGGGCAAAACTAAAAATTTCTCGCCTCGCTTAAAATTTAGATAAATAAAAACAGCTTAGAATCAACGTTTTTAATGATGTGATTCTAAGCTGTTTTCTATATTCTAAGACTTTTTGCCCAACATCGTTGGGAATAAGAAGACGGAGGTTCCACAATCCTTGAAGTAATAAAAGGAAACCGGAATGAGGATACATTCCCGTCAATCAACTTAGAACCTGTATTCCCAAGTAAAGTGCTTGATCACAGCAACCACTCTTTTTGAATACCGTAGTCATTCAAGATTTGCTCCATACGGTCAAAATACAGTCGAAAATGCTGTTGACAGTGACCGTCTGAACCAACTGAATACCGCTTACAGCCCATTTCCTGCAAAATAGAAAGGGCATAAAGATAGAGGGATTCATTGTTATAGAGGTACATAGACTTGCTGTTTAACTCAAACGCCAAATGATAGTCCATCATCTTTTGAAAGAGGGCACGTAGATTGGATTCAAACTCCTGCAACTCTTCAACCGTCAAAGATAATCTCCTAAAGCCATAGTCAAAATGGGCTAGGACATCTGCTGGAATCCGCTCAATAGCCCGTTCCACCTCTTGCAAATAGGCAACAATATGCTCTTTTCGATTCAGAGATAAAACCTCATCTTCCAAGTAATCAAATTGGCCATTATGATGGACTGATAAGAGTTTCACATCAAAGTCTTTTCCCTCTAAATAAGCCAAGGTATCTGCCTCTCGAGGTGCATAATAGCCAATTTCAATCCCCTTTTTAATTCGAGAGCCATATTGCTGGTTCAAGCGCTCAATTTGCTCCGTATAAGCCTGATAATCTGGCATGTCATCGCGAGGACCACCCAGATAGGGATTGGACAAATCAAAATGTTCCGTCGTCACAATTTCTCCCTCATAAATCGCTAAATAATCTTCAAACTGTGCCTCTGCATCATAAGAAAAATAAGTATGTACATGATTATCCCGCATGATTTTCCCCTTTACTCGGAAAGCCAAACCAGAGCCCTAGACAGCTCTAACTGTATAAGGAACAAGCGCCGAACAACGACCACAGGAGCGGTCACCAAATAGAAAGACTAGAATATAGTTATGATTGCGTAAAAATCCTCCCTGTAGTCCTACTCCCCTCTCTCCTTATCTTCAATCAGCCTAGAAAACGGCTGGACCTTTCACCATGGAGCAAAGAGGGGAGCTAACCTTGAACTCAGACTATTCTTCAAGAATTTTTTTAAGGGCTACCACCTTATCCACACGCTCCCATGGCAGGTCAATATCGGTGCGCCCCATATGACCATAGGCTGCTGTTTGGCGGTAAATGGGCCGTTTCAAGTCCAGCATTTGGATAATACCTGCTGGTCGGAGGTCAAATAAGGTCCGAACAGCGCTCTCAAGACGGCTTTCCGCCACCTTACTTGTCCCAAAGGTATCGACCCGTACCGATACAGGGTGGGCTACCCCAATGGCATACGCCAGTTGAACTTCTGCTTTCTTAGCAAGACCTGCTGCAACGATATTTTTAGCAATATAGCGGGCTGCATAAGAAGCTGAACGGTCGACCTTAGTGGCATCTTTCCCAGAAAAAGCGCCGCCACCATGGCGAGAATAACCACCATAAGTATCCACAATAATTTTGCGACCAGTCAAGCCAGAATCTCCTTGTGGTCCACCAATCACAAATCGACCAGTCGGATTGATGAAATACTTGGTCTCCTTATCCAGATAGCGGGCTGGAATGACTGCTTCAATGACTTGTTCGATGATGTCTTTCCGAATCCTTTCCTGACTTACTTCTGGATCATGCTGACTTGAGATAACCACCGTATCAACACGTAAGGGGCGGTTTTCTTCATCATATTCGACAGTCACCTGACTTTTCGCATCTGGACGAAGATACTTGATCACACCAGACTTTCTCAAATCTGCCAATTTCTTGACCAATTGATGGCTAAGCGAAATCGGCAAGGGCATCAATTCAGGTGTTTCATCAACAGCAAAACCAAACATCAACCCTTGGTCTCCAGCCCCAATTTGATCAAGCGGATCTTGAGTTGAATTTCCACGGACTTCCAAGGCTTCCTGCACACCTTGGGCAATATCTGGTGATTGTTCCACCAAAGACGGGTGAACCCCTACTGTCTCAGCTGAAAATCCATATTCCGTATTGGTATAGCCAATCTCTGCAATCGTATCACGAACCACACGGTTAATATCAACATAAGCAGTCGTTGAGATTTCTCCAAACACATGGACAGACCCTGTATAAACAGCTGTCTCTGCTGCCACATGGGCATCACTATCCTGCTCTAAAATCGCATCTAAAATCGCATCGGAAATCTGATCCGCAATCTTATCCGGATGCCCTTCAGATACCGATTCAGAAGTGAAAAGTTTACGTTCTGACATCTTCATGTCCCCCTTTAAATAAAAATGATACTAGAAAAACAACTGCCTCTGTCTTTCATCTCCCTATTCTACAGCCCACAAATAGCAGAAACTATAGAAAACCATGCGACTTTGGAGCCGTTTTTCTCAGCGAGTTAAAAGTTACAAAGTACCGACTGCTCAATCTTCTTGGACAATCGCCTTTTCGGGACTTATAACCTCTCTAGTATACCATTTTTCGTAAGAAATTTCAGAATTTTCCACAGTATTTTTAAATGTTGATATGCAACAAAATCAAAAGCAGGAAGTAATACTCATCGCTTATACCTCTTTCATAGTTGTTTCGTTTACTTTTAGTACTAGGCAAGGAGCTGCAGGCTGCTTCAACAGTCTAATGACTGTTGAAGGTTGGAAATCATACTGACGATAGTCAGTAACAATCGTAGAGTACGGCAAAGTGAGCGGAGTTTCCACAATTCATCTAGAAGATGATTGGAAGTTGGAAATAGAGAAACGGAGTTTCCACAATTCATCTAGAAGATGATTGGAAGTTGGAAATAGAGAAACGGAGTTTCCACAATCGTCGAAGTAATAAAAGTTAAACGAAATGAGTATAAATCCCAAAAAAGAAGCTAGACAAATGCCTAGCTTCGTATGGTGGTTACTTTCTGATAGCGCGTTGAACACTCTTCCACATACCTACATCATCTGTCTGAAGAATCAAACTAGAGTAGATTTGTCCAATATACCAGATACTCCCTATTGTTGTAGCAAATAAAATCAGCAAAGATAAGAATCCTTCAAGATAGGAGGCTTCCTCATGAATCAAGCGAATTGGCATGAAAAATGGTGAGAAGAAAGGAATATAGGACCCTATGGTCAGCAAGATATTCCCTCCTTTCACTCCCAAAGTCACACTCATCACCATAGCCACTACGACTAGGAGAATAACCGGCTGAACTGCCTTATTGACATCTTCAACACGCGTCACCAAAGCCCCACAAACTGCAGAAAGAACGATGTAGAAAATCAAACCTAACAACATGAATAGGATGATATAGACTGTAGAAGGCTGGAACAAGAGGGCGACGACTTGGTGATAGTCCTCTAAGAACTTACGAACAGTCGGAAACTGGCCAACAATAACATAGGCAACTAGAAAACCAAAGACATAGATTGAAATATGGGTCAACACAACTGCCATAATCCCTAACATACGTCCGTAAAAATAATTGGACGCGCGAACACTAGAAAAAATGATCTCCATAATCTTCGTCCCTTTTTCATTCGCAATATCCTGAGCAGTCGTTGATGAATAAACAATAAGGAGCATGTAGAGGGCAAGGGAGAGCACAAACACCAGTCCTGATTGCAGCGTTTGAAGTAATTCTGTATCCTTCTTGATGACTTCATCATAGATGAGTTCTCGTGATAGGAGCTTTTCTTGACGTTCGCTCAACTGAGCTGCTTCTTGGTTGAACGCTAGCTGTAGCTTTTTCAGGCGGTTCAAGACATCTTCCTTAGCATATTGATTCATGCTTTCCTTGCCGTGGTAGCTGGCATGTACCAAATCCTCTTTAACTTCTACTACTAGATAGCCTTCTATATCTCCCTCATCTACTGCCTTTTGGGCAACTTTTTCATCTTGATAATCAAAGTTGTAGTGGTCCTTTGCCTCTCCTAAAACTTGCTGAATCTCAGGGCTAGTTGAAACAACCGGTATCGAATCGGTAGAAAATTGAGACATACCAACCAATGCTCCTATTCCGATAGAAAAGCCCATGAAGATAAAGGGGCTCAAAACCATCAACAAGAAAGTCCATGATTTTACATGACGGAAATAGGTTTCTTTCATAACGATACACATTTGTTTCATAGGGCTACTCCTGATTCTAATTTGAAGATTTCATCAATCGTTGGGGCTTGCTGATCAAAGGTTGATACGTACCGTCCTTGAGTAAGAATGTCAAATAAGGCAGGACCTGCTGCTTCATCATCTATGACCAGCCGCCAAGTACCTTGCTTGGTGCGGCTAACCTTGACCACATGAGGCAAGGCTTCTAATTCTTCTTGCGATTTCTCACTGGTGACAAAAATACGTGTCTTACCATAACGATTGCGGACATCTGCAATCGTCCCAGATACGACCACTTCTCCATTACGAATCATCAAAATATCATCACAGAGTTCTTCCACATTGGTCATGACATGGTCTGAAAAAATAATCGTTGCTCCACGCTCTTTTTCTTCCAAAATCACTTGTTTGAGTAGCTCCGTATTGACAGGATCCAGACCACTGAAAGGCTCATCCAAAATAATCAAATCAGGCTGGTGTAGGAGGGTAATCAGTAATTGAATTTTCTGTTGATTTCCCTTAGACAAACTTTTAATCTTATCTGTCGGATTGCCTTTAACCTCTAACTTGGTCATCCAAAGTGGCAATTGTTCCTTAATATAAGAGGTCGATAAGCCTTTTAAACTGGCTAAATAATGGACCTGATGATAGACGGTTAATTTAGGCATTAAGCTACGCTCTTCTGGTAGATAGCCTATTTTCTCATAGCTTGCTTGGGAAATCAATTCCCCATCTAGGCGAATCTCTCCCTCATAGTCTAAGAATCGCAGGATACTATGAAAAATAGTCGTTTTTCCTGCACCATTTTTCCCGACTAGACCGATAATCCGCCCCTTATCCGCTTGAAAATCAATCCCGTGTAACACGGTCTTTTTTCCAAAACGTTTCTTTAATCCCGATACTTCTAACATCGAAGTCCTCCTTATCTACAATGCGCCACAAGGTTTCCCAAGGAATCGCACATCCAGTATACTCCTATTTGAAGAAAAACTCAACTATATATAGGTTTTCAGCAAGCCGTACGCAGGAAGAAAATGCGTGTAACGATTTTCTAGCTACATGTATTTTTCAAAATCTTTTCCCAAAACCTACACTTTAACAGGGTCAATCCCTCATTTCCAGAGCTATTATCTCACATTTTTTCTACCAAAAACTAACGGCAATATTGAACATATGATTTCTGAAAATAGCATTTTCTTCATCCGTTTGTCGTGGGTTTTCAAACAGAAGAAGCCATCCCCCATTTATCGAAAGTCTTCCTCCCTCAAACTAGGCTGTTTCAGATTCATCTACCAAGTTAGAGAATGAGCCACAGTCTGAAAGGTTTTCTATCTAGGAACTATCAAATCCAATCTGTCTGCGCAATCGCTTCTCTTACCTTTTCAATCGGTAAATGAAGAAGTTCACAATTTTTTTCCCGATAGAGGTATTTGGCATAGTCATCTATCCGGTATTCATTGATGTAGACTACGCGCTTGCAGCCCACTTGAAGAAGCTGTTTGGAACAGTTAAGGCAGGGAAAATGGGTGACATAGGCAGTAAAACCTTTAGGAATCCCCCGCTCTGCCCCTTGTAAAATAGCATTGACCTCGGCATGCAGGGTCCGCACACAGTGCCCATCCACTACCAAACATTCTTGTTCTAGACAATGCTCTGTGCCTGAGACAGAGCCATTATAGCCTGTTGCCACAACCTTATTATCTTTCACAAGAACCGCACCGACCTTGGCTCGTTTACAAGTCGCGCGATTGGCAATCAAAAGCGCCTGTGTGGCAAAATATTCATCCCATGCTAAACGTTTGTCTGACATTTCCTATCCCCCCTAAGTCTTTTCTTTATTATATCACGTTTTTACAGAAAAAAGAGGGGGATAGATCCCACCTCTAAAATCAAGATACGAGAGCGTGAAACGAGTAAAGCAAAAATAGGAGTTTTGACGCAGAACCTTTCGGTTCTAGGAAAAACTATCTTTTTTGCACAACTCGTAGCTCGAGTTCAATTAAGATGTGAGGACGTCAAGAGCAAAGTAAAAATAGGAGATTTACGACGTGTTCGATGAACACGAGGAAATCTATCTTTTTTACACAGCTCTTAGTCCGAACTCAGTTACATAAGATGTGAAGCCGTTAAAAACCGAATGAAAAATAGGAGACTGACGCGGTGTTCGATGAACACAAGAAAGTCTCTCTTTTTTCCGAGCTTTTAGCTCGAGTTCAATTAAGATACGAGGACGTTAAGAAAATGGAAAGAAAAATAGGGAATCGGAGAAGATTACCCTAGTAATCGATACGATTCATCTTTTTTCTACCATTTTTAGTCCGAGTTCAATTAAACCAAGATACAAAGCCCGTGAAAAACTCAAAGCGAAAATAGAAAATTTGACGAAGAAACTTTAGTTTCTAGGAAAATTTGTCTTTTTCGCACAGAGTTTAGGGCGTGTTCAATTAAACCAAGATACAAAGCCCGTGAAAAACTCAAAGCGAAAATAGAAAATTTGACGCAGAACCTTTCGGTTCTAGGAAAAACTATCTTTTTTGCACAACTCGCAGCTCGAGTTCAATTAAACCAAGATACAAAGTCCGTGAAAAACTCAAAGCGAAAATAGGCGGCCGAGCAGAAGTTGCTTGCAACTTCGTTGCGAGACCCCTGCGAAGATAGCTAGGCTAGTCACCAATGAAATGCAGGGAATAGCCAGCTAGCTACCGCTAATACACTGTATTTCAATCCATTTCTGTTATAGTCTTTTTCGCACAGAGTTTAGGGCGTGTTCAATTAAGATACGAGAGCGTGAAACGAGTAAAGCAAAAATAGGAGTTTTGACGCAGAACCTTTCGGTTCTAGGAAAAACTATCTTTTTTGCACAACTCGCAGCTCGTGTTCAATTAAACCAAGATACAAAGCCCGTGAAAAACTCAAAGCGTACCAAGAGAAGAAACTCTCCACTGGATCGTTTCTTCCATATCCGTAAGCGAACAATGTTCGCAACAGCTCTAGCAAAACAGAAAATTTGACGAGTGAAAAGCTCCAGTGGAGGTTTTCAGTCTATCCCTAAAAGGATTTGCAGTGTAATCGGCTAAAGCCTAAACAACTACCTATCTTTTTCGCACAGTGCTTAGCTAGAGTTCAATACAACTATAAACTAGCTACTCCAAACAATCTAACAGCCCTATCAGATATTAGAAAGGCTAAGTCATGTTTATTCTTAGCGATATCAATTCCAACGTAGAGCACAGTGTCTCTCCTTCCGATTCATTTATTAGCAGCTGTTGTTCGTCCCACGCACTCTTTGCCTTGTATCCTTACACGAGATAAAACGTCTGGGCGTTATCATTCTAATGACCAATCAAACAAAGAGCTGTGGTTAGAGCCTTTCTATAATCGTCAAAGCGATTGGAAAAATAAACTAATCCACAGCGCTGAACTAAGTATAAAACAAATCTAAATGAAAGGGTTTATACTATCGGGAGCTACCCGATAATATAAATATAAGGAAAGACAATCGAGACTTCCATATTGTGATTGTCTCCACCTCCTTTACTAAGGTGTTACCGTGACGATTTCTGCCTGTCGATTGGCTGCTAACTGATAAAGGACAGTCTTGAGCTTGGAAACGGTAGTCGTCACTGCTACTTCTTGATTGATATTTTCCGATGTAAGGGGATAAATGACGCTTCCTACAATAACGGAATCATCAAAGTTCCCTGTATTTTCCAAGCGATAAAAGGTGACTTGAGCAATATTCTTTTCAGACCGTACCTCGTACCCAACTTGCCATTCCTGATCATTGATAGAAATACTGGTCTCTTGAATAAAGTTTTGACCATCTGTTTTCAAACGTTGCGCCAGCTCCTCCTTGGTCATAATCTCCCCACCTGAGATAGGAGAAGTCTGGTAGGCGTCTAGAGTATATAACTGCACACCACATGTCAAACCACTCTCAGACGCTTTATAGACATACGTTACCGGCTGCGCCCCTCCAGCTACCTGGTCGAGCTCCCAACTATCTGATACTTGATAGAGACGATAGGACACTTCTTCTTCCGTCACGTCTCCCTGTCCACGAGTTCTCATCACACCATTTTTAGCAGAATAAAGTTTTGCTTGCTCCTTACTCGTCTCAATGGCACGAGGCTCTACCTCTGCAATCTTCTGAAGCGCAATAACCCCTGTCTGTGTCTCGCTTCGCTCCCATATATTTTGTTCCATTACGGGTTCAGACGCCACCGGCTCTTCCTTTTTTGCCCCACATGCTGATAAGCATAGTAGAGACACTATTCCTAAATATAAAACGCTCTTTTTCATCTTCATTGCCATCCTTTCTATTTGGCTTCATACCACGTTCTGCCTGCATTTTCATCAGCAATCAGCGGAACGGAGAGGGAAATCGCAGCTTCCATGACTTCCTTGACCATGGAGCGAATTGTATCCAACTCATCATTTGGCACTTCAAGAACAATCTCATCGTGCACCTGCAAGAGCATGCGCGTGCGCAAGCCAGCCTCTAGCATTGCCCTATCTAAGTTAATCATGGCTACCTTCAGCACATCTGCTGCCGAACCTTGAATCGGGGAGTTAATCGCAGTTCTCTCGGCAAAATTCCGAATATTGAAATTGCGCGAATTGATCTCAGGAATTTCCCTACGGCGGTGGTAAATGGTCTCTACATAGCCCTTGTCACGCGCTTCACGGACAATCCTTTCCATATAATCTTTAATCCCTGGAAAGCGTTCAAAATAGGTGTCAATATAGGCTTTTGCTTCCTTGCGACTGATGCCTAAATTGTTAGACAAGCCAAAATCTGAAATCCCGTAGACCACTCCGAAGTTTACCGCCTTAGCATTGCGGCGATCATTGGCGGTCACATCTTCTGGCTTTTCAATCCCAAAGACCCGCATGGCGGTCGAAGTATGGATATCAGCACCTTGGCGGAAGGCTTCTATTAAGTGTTCATCTTGAGAAATATGCGCCAAAATCCGCAATTCAATCTGCGAATAATCTGAACTGAGCAGGACGCTATCTTCCCATTCTGGGACAAACGCCTTACGAATCAAACGCCCTTGCTCCAGACGAACCGGGATATTTTGCAAATTAGGGTCGGTACTGGATAGTCGACCTGTCTGGGTCAAATCTTGGACATAGCGAGTATGGATTTTCCCATCCTCCATAATAGATTCTTGAAGACCGATTACATAAGTCGATTGCAACTTGGTAATTTGACGATATTCAAGAATCTTCGACACAATGGGAGCAATCGGGGCAAGCCTTTCTAATACATCTACAGCCGTTGAATAGCCGGTCTTAGTCTTTTTGGTAAATTCAAGCGGCAACCCCATCTTCTCAAAGAGAATCATCCCTAATTGTTTGGGCGAATTGATGTTAAATTCTTCACCGGCCAAATCATAAATATCCTGCGTCAACTGTTCAATCAAGACATCATTTTCAGCTTGCATCGCTTTGAGCGTATCCGCTTCAACCTTAATGCCTGTCATTTCCATCTTAGCAAGGACGTTGGCAAGTGGCAACTCCATGTCAAAGAACAGATCTGACTGTTGGTTTTCAGCTAGCTTGGTTCGCATAATCGGCTCGGTCTCAACCAGTACCGCCAATTTATTGGCTAGGTGTTGGTAGAGACTGTCTTGATCAGGGAGTGTACGCTTTGCCCCCTTGCCATAGACCACCTCATCAGCCACCAAACTGTGTTGCCCATAGAGCGTGGCAATGGTCGCAATCTCGTTATCTTCAACAGTGCTAAGCAGATATTTTGCCAAACGACTATCAAAGGCTACAAGCCCCAAATCAATCCCGTAGTGGGACAGAAGAACCTTGCTACGTTTGAAATCATAGGTCTTTATGGCTGTATTTGCTAAAAATTCCTGTAAAATCTCTTGCGAGAGCAAGTCTTCTCCCCCCACATAAATAGTCTGTTCATCACCCCAGGCTAGAGCGATAATCGGCTCTTTGTGGTAGTTATCCCCGAAGATTTCAAAATGGAAAAACTGGTCTTTATGAAGCATATCAGCTCGGACGGTTTCAACTGTTACAAACTCCTGCTGGCTAGCAGTCGACGCCCTTGCTTCACTTCCTAGCTGAGCACGGAGGACTTTAAAGCCCATGTCTTCATAGAAAGCCGCTAGCTGCTCTACATCTGGTCCTTTATAGGCAATGTCCTCTAAACCAATAGTAATCGGCGCTTGGGTATCAATCGTTGCTAAGGTTCTAGAGAGAAATGCCTGCTCCTTATCCTGAATCAGATTGTCTTTCATTTTAGACTGCTTCATCCTATCAATATGCTCGTAAATCCCATCGAGTGAACCGTATTCAGTCAAGAGCTTCAATCCTGTTTTTTCACCAATTTTGGTCACACCAGGGATATTATCGGACTTATCTCCCATAAGAGCCTTTAAGTCGATGAATTGGGTCGGTGTAATGCCCATTTTTTCCATAAGATAGGCTGGCGTAAATTCTTCAAATTCTGCCACCCCTTTTTTAGAAATCTCAACAACAGTATTATCATCTGTCAGCTGAATCAAGTCCTTATCACCGCTGACAATGGTCACAGCAAAGGGGATATCTGTCCGCTCAGCCATCTTATCTAAGGTTCCAATAATATCGTCCGCCTCGTAACGCTCTAAATCATAGTGGTAAATCCCCATGGCATCTAGCATTTGGCGAATAAAGGGAAATTGCTCACGAAACTCATCTGGCGTCTTGGCTCTTCCTGCCTTGTAACCCTCGTACATCTCCGTTCGAAAGGTCGTCTTGCCTGCATCAAACGCCACCAACACATGAGTAGGCTGAATCCGCTTCATCATATGATCGAGCATGAGATGAAAACCATAAATCGCATTGGTATGGAGACCCGTAGGGCTCTTGAAGCGTTCAATTTGATTGTAGAGTGCAAAAAATGCACGAAAGGCTACAGATGAACCGTCTATCAATAATAATCTATTTTTATCCATGCTCCTATTATACCATATCTATCCCCATTTCTTATCTATAAGACACACAGAAAACACAAAGAAAGAGAGAACAAACGTTCTCTCTAAAAGCTAGCTTCTCATCTCCTCATCACGATTGATAAGGGGCAGGTTATTTTCACATATATTACAAGTATTTCCAGTTTTTTCATTCGCCGGATTTGAGAGCTTCTAACATATTGAGTTTGCTTAAATGATGATGAACATAGATGCCCAAAATGGCTAAAATACCTAGAACTGCCCCAATCGGTACTAGATAGACATCAATTGACACTTTCGGAGAAAAGAGAATGGCTGGAGAAGCAATCACGACTAGGAGCAGTCGATGTAAGAAGAAGCCCACGAGTAAGCCTAGTCCAATTCCCACAAGGGATAAGAGCATGGTCTCGCGGTAGATATAAAAGGTTACTTCCCGGTCATAAAACCCTAAAACCTTAATCGTTGATAATTCTCGAATCCGCTCTGCCATATTGATATTGGTCAAGTTATAAAGAATCACCATTCCCAGTAACACGGATAGGACGATTAAAATAATCATAACAGACTGGAGGGACTGGACAATGGTTTCAAGGAGGGTAATCAAGGAAGTGTTCTGAACCACAGCAACTACTCCTTTCAAGGAAAGAAGCTCTGCTGCAACCCTATCAACTGTTTTTGTCTGATGATCAGCTAAGACCACAAGGGCTGCATTTGGCTGATAGATCTTCCCGGTCCCTTCTTGGTAGGCCGTTGCAGACAGGTAGATAAAATGACCCGCATACATCTCTGTAATACCAGCTACTTTGAGGCTGACAGGCTCCTGATTGAGGTGGAGGGTAATCCTATCTCCGACTCCAACCTGATAGAGCTGTGCCAATTTTTCAGAAATAATTGCTCCTTTTTCTGGGAGTGACAGGGATTGACCCGTTACGGGCTTGCGCAAGGTGACAAAGGAAGCTAGATCTGTTTCTTCACTGACAAAGAGGCTAATGGCAAGGGCTTCTTCCTGACCCTTGACAGACTCATTTAAGCTGTAGTAAGCAACTGGAAGCCTATCTTTGATAGCTGTTGCACGAAGTGCCCTTTCCACCTCAGACTTTTCTTTCTGGCTGGCCCGATCCTGTCCAACCATCACCATATGATAGTGGAGGATCTGATCAAACTGCTGATGAATGACCCGAGAAATGGAGGAGCGAATGCCCAAACCTGCAAACAAGAGGGCAACAGTACCTGCTATTCCAATAATCGTCATGAACATGCGTTTCTTATAGCGAAAGATGTTCCTTGCCGTGACCTTTTGAGTAAAACTCAGCGGTCGCCAGATAAAAGGGAAATATTCTAAGAAAACCTTGGCTCCCATAACAGGTGGCTTAGCCTGTAATAATTGAGCTGGTTTTTCTTTCAATTCCTTTTGTGCCACCAAATAGGCCGGTAGAACAGAAGATAGAAGTGAAAAGATGAGTGCAAGGCTTATCCACTTAGGATAGGCATGTACCTGGCTTGCTCCGATGACGGTCGTATCTGTAATAATCCGACTAATCATAGGAGCAAGGACAAAATTCCCCAAGAGGATACCTATAATCGCGCCTAACAAACCAGACGCCAAACCATAGAGAACAAACCTAGTCAGCACCTGTCCATTCGTATAACCAAGAGCCTTTAAAATCCCTACATTGGATCGCTCCTCATCGACAAAGCGGGTCATGGTCATAAAGGTTACGAGGGCTGCGACCACATAGAGAACAGCAGGGAAGATATTGCCTACCGCTGATATACTTTTGGTACTACTATCGTAGTTGGCATAGCCGTTCCCTCCAGGCAAGCTATCTCTGGTGTAACTTTTGTATTCTGGGGTATTCAACTGAGCTAGATCTGCTTGCGCTACTTGTAGATCTTTGCGTGCTGTCTTGATTTCTTCTTCGACCTTTTCTCGTTTACTTTCAAAGGTTTTCCTTGCCTGCTGCAGTTCTGCTTTTCCTCGGTCTAATGCTACCTGCTGATCTGCTAAACCAGTTCGGGCGGACTTTAATTGCTCCTGACCACTTTCATAGGCAAGGTGCCCTGATTCGTAATCTGAAAGACCTGCTTGGTAAGCAGTCATACCATCTTGATAACTGCTCAAAGCGGTTTGATACTGAGCTTCCCCAAATTCATACTGTTCTTTCGCACTTCTGTAGACTGCTTCTTGTTGCTGATAACGAGCCGTTCCCGTCTCATAAGCAACTTGCCCTGCTTGATACGCCTCCTGCATATTGGCAATATCAGTCTCTAATTGCTTTAAGCCAAGCTGAAGCTCGACCAACTCTGGGATATCACCTGGATTTTCTCCCGTGGCTACTGCTACAGCAATCTGATCCTGAATTTTCTGGGTTCTTGCTTCAAAATCGTTTCTTGCCTGCTCTATATTGATAGCCAAGTCTTCCAATTCCTGCTGTTTTGCCTGCAAATTGGCTTGCTCCGAAAGAAGGCCTGCTGCCATCTGCTCCAATTCCAGCTTCCTTTTATCCAAATCCGCACGATTGCTATCTAATTCTTTTTTAGCCTCTTGTAATTGCTTGTGACTGTTGTCTAGCTGTTGTTGAGCGCTCGCCAAGTCTACAGCAATCACCTCTAATCGTTGCGCCCTATGTTCTAATTCTGCCTGTCCTTGATTGAATTGTTCCTGTGCTACCTCCAAATCCGCTTCTTTTCTTGTAAGCTGCTCGTCTACCTCTTCTAGTTGGGATTGGGCATCTGTAATTGTCTGCTCAGCAGTCTTTATCTTTCCATTTCCCTCCTTACGAATAGTCTCTAGCCTTTCCTTACCATTATCTGCTAAAAGCTGATTGAGAGCGTCTTGGTGAGCCATGATTTTCTGCTTGTAAGCTGAATGATAGTAGGGAATCCCTTTCACATCATCATAGCAAATCCGAGCTACCATATAGACCTCTGAATCAAAAGTAGCTTCAGGTACGAAGGCATATGCCACCAGCTGACCAGTTCCGGTACTAGCTGGTCCAAGATTGATTTTCCCCCAAATTTCAGATGAATCTGCAAAACCTGTCACAGTAAAGGTGGTCTCTTTTAAAACAGAGGCTTGTTTATCTCCCTCTTTAATCGTGATAGTATCACCAATCTGGTACATGCCATCAAGGTTGGTCGATAGTAGGATTTCCCCTGCTGATGAGGGCGACTTCCCTGCTTTTAGCTGATAGCGTGAAATCGTTTTGGGGATAGAAAATAAACGAATCGCTTCTGTTCCTCCTGCAAGAGTGACATCCTTAAAATAGCCATATTCAATCTGGACACCAGTCAGCCCGTCTAGCTCTGCCTTATCTGCCTGACTGATACCTAGATCTGACAGGACAGCGATATCAAACATCTGTCCTTGATCGATGTAATCTTGCGCTGTTTTTTCCATATTAGGGGCTGCGACTTTCAAACCTATGAAAGTCATTGCCCCAATCAGCATCAGATTAAAAATGGAAAAAAAGCGTCCCTTTGATGACGATAAAGACTGCCAAATTGTTTTCCAATACTTCCTCTTTTTCATCTTCTTTTCCTAATATTCTAAGGTCATGATATCCTGGGGATTGGGATTGACCTGAATCGAATGCACACGCGCATCCCGCATCTGAATGACCTTATCTGCAATAGGGGCAAGCGCTGCATTATGGGTGACAACAATCACAGTTGCTCCCTCTTTTTTGGACATGTCTTGTAAAATCTGTAAAACCTGTTTACCTGTTTGGTAATCAAGGGCTCCCGTGGGTTCATCACACAGGAGTATCTTTGGACGTTTTGCCACAGCGCGTGCAATCGTAACCCGTTGCTGCTCTCCACCGGATAGCTGGGCTGGAAAATTATCCAAGCGGTGTCCCAGTCCAACTTTTTCTAAGACCTCAATCGGATCCATCGCATCGCGGACAATTTCAGATGCCAATTCCACATTTTCTTTGGCAGTTAAATTCGCAACCAAATTGTAAAATTGAAAGACGAAGCCAACATCCTCACGGCGATACTTGGTCAACTGCTTGCTCGTAAACCGAGCAATATCTACCCCATCAATCTGAACCATGCCCTCGTCATTGGTATCCATACCTCCTAGGATATTGAGTAGGGTTGATTTTCCTGCACCAGAAGAACCCAGAATAATAACCAATTCTCCCTTTTCAATCTCAAAAGAAATATCCTTGTTTGCCACAATGCGGTTATTGCCCATCACATAGGATTTTGAACTATTCTTGACCTCAATATATCCCATACTTCCCTCTTTCTTCCTTACAAGGAACTTACTCCCTCTACGATAGTTATAGCTTATTACCTGACAGTCTTTTCGTTTCCTTTTGCATTTTCTAAGAGAAAGGAATAACACTGTTATTTTTGAATTTCCTTGACTATCATTATACCATGTTTTCGCTTTCAAGGGGAAAACGGAGCAGGGAAAGATATTTCCCTATTGCCTACTTCCAATAGAGTATTAGAACTCGCTTTGCCGTACTCTACGATTGTTACTGACTATCGTCAGTATGATTTCCAACCTTCAACAGTCATTAGACTGTTGAAGCAGCCTGCAGCTCCTTGCCTAATACTAAAGCAAACGAAACAACTATACCACACTCTAATACAGCCTATTTTAAAACAAAAGCACCAATCTAAACTTGACTTTTAGTGAGTATGACGATCAAACTAGCTTGAAGTGACAAGAAAACGAGCAAGCTGGCTTACTCGTTTTCAGTAGATTACAGGTTCTTTGCAACTGCTAGAGCGGCATCGTAATCTGGATGCGCATTGACATTGTCCAGATATTCAACATAGATGATTTCATTGTTTTCATCTAAAACAAAGACCGCTCGTGCCAATAAGTTCCATTCCTGCATCAAGAGACCATACGATTTTCCAAAAGCATGGTCATAGTAGTCCGATAGGGTTACTGCTCCCTCAAGGCCTGCTGAGCCACACCACCGAGCTTGGGCAAAAGGTAAATCTGCCGAAACAGTAATGACAACCATATTGTCTGTAGTTGCTAACTCTTGATTGAAGCGACGTGTTTGGGTATCACAAATGCCTGTATCAATAGAAGGAACAACGCTAATCACCTTGCGTTTGCTACCAAAATCGCTGAGGCTTTGCTTGGTCAAATCATTTGCCATCAAGACAAAATCCGGGGCTTGATCTCCAACTTTCAGCTGAGTTCCGACAAGCGTCACTGGTTTTCCGATAAATGTTGTCATAGTAGGCTCTCCTTTTTTCTAAGAAATGATATTCACAGGTGACGACTTTGATTCAGAAGACTGTTTTCCATTGTCAAGGTAGATTGTTAACAATGCAACCTATGTATAAAGAAAGACAAGTACGAACGAGCAAAAACGAGCCTTACATGAAAGGTCTGACCTGTGAAGAAAAAATCCAATAGCTCTATTGTAAGCATTTTACCTTAGAAAGGCTACTATTTTGATTGGAATTTCCTCGTTGTTTTCTACTGTTCCTATCTTCCCTCTTTACTTGATATAGCACACCCAAACTAGGTCAGCTTCCGTACAACAATGACCTGCCCCTGTCTCATGTGGTCTACTCTCCCACACTGAAAATAAGAAACATTGGAGCGGCAAAGCTATTCCTAGAAACCTAGAACCTGTATTCACCAGTAAAATGCTTTTACACTCATTTAGTTTAACTTTTATTACTTCGACGATTGTGGAAACTCCGTTTCCCTATTTCCAACTTCCAATCATCTGGAAGATGATTGGAACTCGCTTTGCCGTAGTCTACGATTGTTACTGACTATCGTCAGTATGATTTCCAACCTTCAACAGTCATTAGACTGTTGAAGCAGCCTGTAGCTCCTTGCCTAGTACTAAAAGTAAACGAAACAACTATATATACGAGAGCATTTTAATACAAGCTTGCTTTTTTTAAACGAAGTGCATTGGCTAATACAGAGACAGAACTCAAGGACATGGCTGCCCCTGCCAACATGGGATTGAGTAAGGGACCACCAAATAGGTGCAATACTCCCATAGCAATAGGGATACCGACCACATTATAGGCAAAGGCCCAGAAAAGATTTTGCTTGATGACCCGCATGGTGGCTTGGCTTAACTGAATCGTACGCACCACATCAAGCAAGTCACTACGTACCAAAACGATGTCAGCTGATTCCATTGCTACGTCTGTACCAGAGCCAATCGCAATGCCTACATCTGCCTGTGCAAGCGCTGGTGCGTCATTGATCCCATCGCCGACCATCGCAACTACCTTCCCCTTTTCCTGCCAATCTTTGATGACAGTTGCCTTGTCTTCTGGGAGAACTTGACTGATGACCATTTGAATCCCTGCCTGATCTGCAATGGCTTGTGCTGTAGCCTGTGTATCACCTGTCAACATCACCACTTCCAAGCCCATAGCCTGCAATTGTCCTACAGCATCCGAACTGGTTTGTTTCAATTTATCTGCAATACCAAGGACACCAATCATCTGCTTATCCAAGGCGAGTAAGACCGGGGTTTTTCCCTTTTGAGAAAGCCTGTCGCTATCAGCTTCTGCCTGCTCCAATGCCACACCATAGGCAGCCATTATAGAACGATTTCCAAGAAGAATTTCTCTTCCCTCGATCGTACCAATTAGGCCTTTTCCAGAAAGAGACTGAAAGTCGCTTACTGCTTGCAAAGCAAGTCCCTTTGCCTTTGCCTGAGAAAGAATAGCCTCAGCCAGCGGATGCTCTGAATAATGCTCCAGACTAGCTGCTAATTGTAAGACCATATCCTCGGATTTATCTTGATAGCTCAATACATCCGTCACCTGCGGTCTACCCTGTGTCACTGTCCCTGTCTTGTCTACCATGATAGTATCCAGTTTCTCCGCCCTCTCAAGTACTTCTCCAGATTTGATCAATAAACCCTGTTCAGCCCCTTTTCCAGTTCCTACCATAATGGCTGTTGGGGTCGCAAGCCCCAAGGCACAAGGACAAGCAATAATAAGAACCGCTATCATAATAGAGAGCGAAAAAGTCCATGATTCTCCAGCTAGGATCCAGAAAATCCCTGCCCCCAGAGCCAAGAACATGACCACTGGAACAAAGACAGCCGCCACCTGATCTGCCAGTTTAGCAATGGGAGCTTTGGAGCCTTGTGCTTCTTCTACCAAACGAATAATCTGAGCAAGAGCCGTATCCTTACCAACCTTGGTAGCTCTCATACAAAAGGCTCCGTTTTGATTGATAGAGCCACCAAATACCTCATCACCAACTCTTTTTACAACAGGTAGACTTTCCCCTGTCAGCAGGGCTTCATCAACCGTTGTTTGTCCCTCTACCACCTCTCCATCAACAGGAATTTTTTCACCCGGACGAACCAGAATCCGATCCCCCACTATAACCGCATCAAGCGTCACTTCAATTTCTTGATTACTTCGGAGGACATGAGCAGTTGGAGGGGTCAAAGCCATTAGATGCTGAATGGCTGCAGAGGTTCGGCTTTTTGAGATGGTTTCTAGATATTTCCCTAGCGTAATCAGGCTTAAAATCACTGCGACCGACTCTAAATACAATTCCGCATGGTCACCATGTGCTACCTGAACTTTCCCTAACCACAAGAGGCTTGTCATAATAAGTCCTTGAATCAAGGCCGCTCCAGTCCCAATCGCAATCAAAGAGTCCATATTGGGGTGTCCTTTTTGCAGAGTTTTCAGACCTTTTTGGTAAAATCCCCGCCCCATATAAACAATAGGCAACACTAAAATCCACTGGACAAGGGCTGAAATAGAGGCTTGATGAAAAAAACTTGGAAGCAAGAAATTCCCCCACGGGGTCATGGGAGCCATAGCAAGATAGACAAGCGGTGTAGCAAATAAGGCTGACCAGACAAAGCGGTGCCACAGTTTTCTTGCCTGCTCTTTTTGTCCAAGACTTTTGTCAACCGCCTGCATCGCCTCTTCTAGAAAGGCTTCATAACCTGCTTCTTTCACTGCCTGCTGAATACTTGTTACAGACTGCAACCGTGCATCGTAGCACACATAAAGGCTCTCTGTCGCTAAATTAACCGCTGCTTCCTCCACTCCGTCTAGGCCTCTCAAGCTACGTTCAATCGCCATCGCACAAGAGGCGCAAGTCATCCCCTTGACTTGGTAGGTTTCCTCAACTACATTTGAAACCAAATGGTATCCAGCCTTTTCCACAGCATCTAGAAGGTCTGCCTCCTTGAGCCTTTCTACGTCGTAGATAACCATCACTTGCTCGACTGCCAGATTCACACTAGCTTCTGTTACACCCGCTAAGGACTGGATTGTTTTTTCAACTGTCATAGCGCAGGAAGCACAGCTCATCCCCTCTACTGTATATATTTTCTTCATCTCAACCTCTCCTTTTGTCTACAATTGTAATCACTATACGAACAGTATACTTCTTTTGACTACATTTGTAAACTATCTTGTTTTTTTAAGAACCCCTATCCACAAATGAGAGTAGGTGTGAATAGAGATTCTATCCCTTTCTACCTCGCATTGATTGCCTTCATTGTGCGGGCAATATCACGTTGTTGCTCCCTGCGTTTGATTGATTCACGTTTATCGTAATCATGTTTTCCTTTGGCAAGACCGATTAAGACCTTGGCAAAGCCATTTTTTAAATAGACCTTGAGCGGAACTAGGGTCATCCCTGTTCCTTTCACTTCGCTTTCAAGACTAGCAATCTGCTTCTTATGCAGGAGCAATTTGCGCGTTCTAGTTGGATCCTGGTTCCAGATATTGCCTTCATCGTACGGCGCAATATGGACATTATTGAGCCAGGCTTCTCCCTTACGAACTTGTGCAAAGCCGTCTTTTAGATTTATCCTCCCTGCTCGGATAGACTTGATCTCTGTCCCTGTCAAGACCAATCCTGCTTCAATGGTATCGACAATACTATAGTCATGACGGGCTTTCTTATTTTGTGCGAGAACCTTTCCCTCACCCTTTGCCATCTCTATCTCCTTTTCTTGCGTTTCACCTTTGCCACTTCCTTATAAAATGGTTTCTTTTTCTTATCTTTTGATTTCGCTTTTTTGCTGGAGCGGTAAGCCTCTTCCTCTTTCTTACGTCCCTTACCTTTGCCACGTCCCATGCGGTCTGAGCGATCGCGATTAGCATGACTTTTACTCTTACGAAGCGCCTTTAAGGGTTGTTCAAGCAGATCAACATCAGACGGGACATGAGCAAAGTCAATCTCACCTGTCAGCTTATCTGCCCGCACCAAGGTCACACGAATGCTTTGTCCTACTCGGAACACTCGTCCTGATGTTTCCCCCTTGAGGGTCAAGGTGCGCTCATTGTACTGGTAAAATTCGGGTAGATTTTGAATGTGAATCAAGCCCTCAACAGTATTGGGTAGCTCTACAAAAAGACCAAATTTGACGATGCTCGACACCACACCGTCAAACTCCTGCCCAACAAATTGCTGCATGTATTCAGCTTTCTTCATAGCCTCCACTTCACGCTCAGCTTCAATCGCACGGCGCTCTAAGCTCGAAGTCTGTTTGGCTATAGCAGGAATAGCTGCCTCAAAATGCGCTACTACTTCTGGCGTAGGCTTGCTGTATTCTCGTACCATGCGGTGAACCAGGAGATCTGGATAGCGCCGAATTGGGCTGGTAAAATGCGTATAGTAATCTGCCCCTAGGCCATAATGACCATGGTTATGCTCTGAATAACGTGCCTGCTGCATGGAGCGCAACAGCATCATATGGAGCACATCAGCATAGGGTTCATCCACCACACGAGCCATCAAATCCTGCAAGGCTTCTGAACGAATCGAACTGGCTGTCCCTGCAATTCCAAGACCAAAACTGCTAGCATAGTCGATAAATTTTTGGAGTTTATCCACCTTTGGCTCCTCGTGAATCCGATAGATAAAAGGGAGGTCTAAGGTACTAAAGTGCTCTGCAACTGTTTCATTTGCAACCAGCATAAAGGACTCAATCATTCGCTCAGCAATCCCTCGCTGACGAATTTGGATATCAACAGGTAAACCATCTTTATTGACCATAATCTTAGCTTCATGGGTATCAAAGTTGAGCGCTCCCCGCTTGAGACGCATACTTTCCAAGGTTTCATGGAGTAGGACCATCTTTTCAACACTGGAGACAATCTTTGAAAATTCCTTCAATTTTTCCTGATCCCCGGCAATCATGCGATTGACATCAGCATAGGTCATACGGTAGGTCGTATGGATCACCGTCTGACCAATCCAGTGCTTGACCACCCGCCCCTTGCGGTCGATCTCCATAATAGCTGACTGGGTTAAGCGGTCAACATTAGGATTCAAAGAACAAATGCCGTTTGACAAACGTTCAGGGAGCATCGGCACCACCCGATCGGTCACGTAGACAGATGTCCCACGATGGAGCGCTTCTCTATCTAAGGCAGACCCCTCTGTTACATAATGGGCAACATCTGCAATATGAACGCCAAGTTCTAGGTGACCATTTTTTAATTGCTTGATATGAACCGCATCGTCCAAGTCCTTGGCATCTGCCCCGTCAATTGTAAAAATCACTTCCTGACGCAGATCCAAGCGACCTTCATAGTCCTCCTCTAAGGGTTGGTCTGGAATTTGGTTGGCTTCTGCCAAGACCTCATCTGGAAATTCGGAGAGAATATCCATTGATTCCAATACTTCAAGAACATCTACACCAACATCGTCCTTATGCCCGATGATATCACGAATCCTTGCCACAAAATAGTCCCGTTTTCTGATCGGATATTGCTCAATATCAACCTTGACAATTTCTGTCCCGTCCAAAACCATAGGAGATTTTTTTAGGTAAATCGGCTGGCTAATCTTTTGATTTTTGGACTTGATATAGCCTGCGTATTCCTTTTTATTCTCATCAAAGATGACCTGACCGACAGCTGTCTTGAGGCTATGTTCTAAGATGTCCACAACCTCTGCTTCTGCCACTGTCCCCTTGAAGCGATCTGCAACTTTTTTAATGGCGACTTCAACCCTATCCCCCTCAATAGCATCATTGACATCGCCACGCCCGATAAAGAGATCATCTTCTGTCTCATCAACCGTCACAAAACCAAAGCCATTTTTATTCGCACGAAAAATACCCGTCAAGGTCACACGATTGGTTTTCTTCTTTTCTGGCAAAGCAATCCTACCTTGATCGTCAAATCGTAATTGCCCGCATCCCTCCATATGAGATACTTGCTTGACCAAGTCTACAAATTCTTTTGCAGACCGTAAGTGAAAATGGTCTGCTAATTGATTCATGGTCACAGGACCAACTGTTTGAATATAATTACAAATTTCTTTTTTCATTTCTCTCTTTTCATTAAGATGTGAAGCCGTTAAAAAACCGACTGAAAAATAGGAAATCGAAGCAGGTTGCTTGGCAACCAATGAGATTTATCTTTTTTCCGAGGTTTTAGGCTGAACTCAGTTACATAAGATGTGAAGCCGTTAAAAAACCGACTGAAAAATAGGCGGCCGAACAGAAGTTGCTTGCAACTTCGTCGTGAGACCCCGGCGAAGCTAGCTAGGCTAGTCACAAATGAAATGCAGTGAATAGTCAGCTAGCTCCCGCCAATAAAACAAGTTAGTGTATCTTATTCATTTTTTATCTTTTTTCCGAGGTTTTAGGCTGAACTCAGTTACATTAAGATACGAGGGCGTAAAAAAAGCGACTGAAAATTAGGAAACATGACAAAGAAGCATAGCTTCTAGGAATGTTTATCTATTTTCCGAGCTTTTAGCCCGAGTTCAGTTCAATTAAGATACGAGAGCGTGAAACGAGTAAAGCAAAAATAGGAGGTTTGACGCAGAACCTTGGTTCTAGGAAAAACTATCTTTTTTGCACAACTCGTAGCTCGAGTTCAATTAAATCAAGATACAAAAGCCGTAAAGCGAGCAAAGTAAAAATAGGAGACTGACACAGGGTTCGATGAACCCAAGGAAACCTATCTTTTTTACACAGCTCGTAGGCTGTGTTCAATTAAATCAAGATACAAAAGCCGTAAAGCGAGCAAAGTAAAAATAGGAGGTTGACACAGGGTTCGATGAACCCAAGGAAACCGATCTTTTTTACACAGCTCGTAGGCTGTGTTCAATTAAATCAAGATACAAAAGCCGTAAAGTGAGCAAAGTAAAAATAGGAGGTTGACACAGGGTTCGATGAACCCAAGGAAACCGATCTTTTTTACACAGCTCGTAGGCTGTGTTCAATTAAATCAAGATACAAAAGCCGTAAAGCGAGCAAAGTAAAAATAGGAGACTGACACAGGGTTCGATGACCCCAAGGAAGTCTATCCTTAGACTGTTAAAGCACAAAATGTACCAAGAGAAGAAACTCTCCACTGGATCGTTTCTTCCATATCCGTAAGCGAACAAAGTTCGCAACGGCTCTAGCAAAATAGAAAATTTGACGAGTGAAAAGCTCCAGTGGAGGTTTTCAGCCTATCCCTAAAAGGATTTGCAGTGTAATCGGCTAAAGCCAAAACAGCTGCCTATCTTTTTTCCGATGCTATTCCGCTATAATCGACCAAAGCCAAAATACCTACCTTTGCCCATCAAAAACGTAAACCATGATACTATTTTCAGTCCTATGTCTTACGACTGTTCCAAATGACAGCTACCAAGCCTGAATACGGCAAAAGGAGATAAGCCTACTCTTTTATCTTTACTTCAATTAAAATGGATACTTCTAGCCCTATTACTACTTCTTGTCTGATAAAAAAGAGACCAAGAACAAGTCCCAGTCTTTTTACTTACTTGAAATAATCACCAATGCCAACGCAACCAACATCCAGCAAAAGACGAGAACGGCTGTCAGACGTTGCATAACAGCTTCAAAGCCACGCGCTTTTGTTCGCTCAAAGAGAGCTCCTGAGCTAGCATCAAATACGTTACTAGATTGATTTTTAGCTGGTTGCATAAAGACTGCGATAATAATAATAGCAGATAAAATTAAAAGAATGGTCAATAAAGCGTTATACATATTTTTTCTCTTTCTTTAGGAACTCTCCACAGTATACCACAAAAGTTATTTTGTTTCAAGATGTAGCCTTACTTTTCTCTCCTTTGGACAATATTTTAAGACTTCAATCTTCTGTGGATGCGTTTTGCTATTCTTACTCGTCAAATAATTTTTACTGCCACATGCTGAACACTGTAAATTGATTTTTACTCTCACTAAATTTCCCTTACTTTCAAGTAATTTCTAAAGCTAAAGAGCGACCAGATGAGGTTGACCATAACGAGGCTACAAGTCACATAGAAAACCCAGCTATAACCTAGATAGATCGCAACTCCAGATCCTAACATTGGACCTAAGACAGACCCCATATACATAAAGGTTTGATTAAATGAAAAAATCCGTGAAATCCCCTCTTTTGGAGTTAATTTGGCGAGTAAGGAATTGACGGAAGGCAGAAGCGCTCCTGTACCAAAGCCATATAAAAAGCGGAAAATGCCTAATTGCAAAGGTGTTGAAGCATGGGCATTGAGCCAATTCATCACAAAACTGTACAACAAAGCTAGAAGTAACAACCGGTGATTGCCAATCTTATCTCCTAATTTCCCAAGCTGCGGGGAACTAATCATGGAGGAAATCCCCATGACCGAGATAATCACCCCTGATATAAATAAGAGATTTTCTACCTGCCCCAAATACCGAATATAGAGGGTCAAGATAGGGACTACCGACTGGGCAGCCATTTGAATGATCATACTGGTTACAAATAAACTAAGGACAACCTGCTTGTCTTTAATCCGATGAAAAACTTCTCCCAAGTTCATCTCCTGACCGGCCTTAATCGGTATGAAGTCTTCTTTGATATAGAGATAGGTCACAATGGTCACAAGCAGGAGTAAGATGCCCACGATTAGAAAGACCAGCCGCATACCAACAACTTCTGCTAAAAAGCCTCCTAGCATGGGACCAATCAAGGTTCCAGCGACCAAACCTGTCGACAAGGTTCCAAGAGCATAGCCTGTTTTTCCTTTGGGAACTTGGCTAGCAATCAAGGCAGTAGAGTTCGGTACATAGCCTGCAAATACTCCTGTCATGATGCGTAAGACAATCAACCAAAAGACATTCTGTACAAAGACCAGCCCTCCCATGCTGAGGATCATAGCCGAGCTAGCTCGAACCATCATGGTCTTTCGTCCGTAGCGATCTGCAAGGCTTCCCCAAATAGGGGACATGATGGCAGATGCCAAGGCTGTTGTGGAAACGGCTAAGCCTGCATAAAATTCTACCTGATTTTTTGGTGTCCCTAACTCCTCAACAAACACTGAGATAAAGGGCATGACCATTGAAAAACTAGCCCCTGTCAAAAAATTTCCTACCCAAGCAATTTTTAAATTTTTCTTCCAAACATCTGAACTTAAAATAAAATCATCTTCTTTCTATACGCTGTAAAAGCTGATCAACTTGTGCATAAGTTGCAAGTCTTTGACCGCCATTATCAATCTGATAAGGGGTCCGCTTTTTCTTTTCTTCAAGAGGCATTTGCGCATCTATTCGCTGCTGGGCCACCTCTTGATCTAATTGATTGCGCTCCATTAGTCGCTCCAACTGTAAGCCAGGAGCAAGCACAAGGAGCCATACTTCAGAAACGACCTCCTCATAGCCCAACTCAAAGAGCAAGGGAATATCCATGAAGATCACCTCTTCATGCTCCGCTAAACGGTCACGCTCTGCCAACAAGGTCTGTCGAATGATTTGATCCTGTAATTGCGTAAGGCGTGTCCGCACTTCTTTTTTCTCAAAAACCAAGCGCCCTAATTGCTCACGATCTAGTTCTCCGTCCTTAGCCAAGATGGTCGTTCCAAATTCTTCCACTAAAACTTGATACAGTTTCCCTCCCCTTTGCTGCAATTGATGAACGATTTGATCGGCATCAATTACTTGGTAACCAAGTTTTCGTAGATAGGTTGTCACCGTTGATTTTCCCGAAGCAATACCACCTGTTATCCCAATTACCTGCGTCATGATAGCACCTGACATTGGGGACAAATATGGGTTCCACGACCAGACAACTGAAATTTCACAATCTCCGTCTGGCAATGCGGGCAAGCCTGTCCTCCTTTTCCATAAACCTGTAGATAATCCTGCATGCTACCGTCCATACCAAGTGCATTCTTATAGGTCCGAATGGTCGAGCCTCCCTTTTCAATCCCCAGCTGTAAAACCTCAATAATGGCCTGGTGCAAGATTCTGCTTTCCTTGGCTGAAAGATCTTGTCCCTTTCTTTCAGGATGAATCTTTGCTCGAAACAAGACTTCATCCACATAGATATTACCGAGTCCTACAACCAAGGTCTGACTTAACAAGGCAGCCTTAATCGGCTTTTTTGACTTAGCAAGTTGCGCTTTAAAGCGCTCATAGACAAAGTCTTCTTCTGTCGGCTCTGGCCCCAATTTTTTAGAAAGGAAGTAAGTCTCTACTTGCTCCTTTCCTAACAGATCCATTGTGCCAAATTTTCGTACATCTTGATAAACCAAGTGGCTACCGTCTGTAAAAGTAAAAAAAGCATGAAAATGCTTGTTCTCCGGCACTTGTTCTGGGAAATAATGATACTTACCCTCCATGCGTAAGTGGGAAACTAGGACAAAATCTGTCAAATGAAGCAGGAGATATTTTCCACGACGCCCGACACTACAAATTTCTTGTCCACCTAGAGATCCACACAACAAATCTGCTCCAGTCAAGACCATACGTGGATAGCCAATCTCTACTTTTTGGATCCTTTTTCCAACAACTAGCTTTTCTAATCCCTTTCGGACCGTTTCAACCTCTGGTAATTCTGGCATATTATAAGATACCAAGCCCGTCACACACAAAGCAAAAATAGGAAACTTTTGAAGAAGTTTACTTCCAGAAAAGTTTATCTTTTTTGCACCGTGTTTAGGGCGGGTTCGATTCAAACAATCAAACCCTATCCTTTCTCATTTTTTCCAATAGTCGGAGGCAAATTCAAAGCAACTTCAGACTGCCTTTCTTTTGTATCAAGCCCTCCTTAAAACATACAGTCAAAATAGGGGGAAGACTTAAAGCTCAACTTCTACTCCAGATCCAAGATATAATGTACGTTTCTAGCAACTTCACGAAAACCCATTTTAGTATGAAATGCTTGACTAGGGATATTCTCCAAAGTACAATCTGAAGCTAGTTGACAGCACCCCTGCTCTCTAGCCCACGATTTAGCAAATGCCACTAATTCCTGAGCAATCCCTTGCTGTCTAGCCTCTTCTGCAACTGCCACTCCTTCTATGTAAGCAATGGGGAGACTAGAGCACCCCTCAACATATTCTTTACGGATAGACAGACTTATCCAAGCTAAGGCTTTACCCTCATTCCAATAGAGAAATTCATACGGAAATTGCTGAGCCAAAAAGGCTGCTTGCAAACGCTCCCTATCACTAGACCAGACCTGACTAGCGAAGCTGAGCCAAATTGCTATCTCATCTCCTTTTACCAAGGCGATTTTCTTAGCCATTTCCTTATCCTTTCTTACTCAACCAATCAATCGGTTTGCTCCGAGTTTCCCTTTTATAGTCATTTCGTCTATATTTAGAATTGAAGACGGGTTAAAAAGGTCCACTGGACGCTTCCTCGCTTTGTGTTGACAGGCTCGGGTTAAAAAGGTCCACTGGACGCTTCCTCGCTTTGTGTTGACAGGCTCGGGTTAAAAAGGTCCACTGGACGCTTCCTCGCTTTTGTGTTGACAGGCTCGGGTTAAAAAGGTCCACTGGACGCTTCCTCGCTTTTGTGTTGACAGGCTCGGGTTAAAAAGGTCCACTGGACGCTTCCTCGCTTTTGTGTTGACAGGCTCGGGTTAAAAAGGTCCACTGGACCTTTTTAATACTCTTTCTGATTATAGCCAAAGTCCGCCAAGTCTAGCTTCTTATCTCGCCAGTTTTTCTTGACCTTGACCCAGGTTTCTAAAAAGACCTTATCTCCTAACATTAACTCAATGTCACGGCGAGCCATTGAGCCAATCTTTTTGAGCATCGTGCCACCTTTTCCAATGACGATTCCTTTTTGGCTATCACGCTCAACCATAATCGTCGCCCGAATATGAACTTTATCCGTCTCTTCGTCTCGCTTCATGCTCTCGATCACAACGGCTACTGAATGCGGAATCTCCTCACGGGTCAAGTGCAGAACCTTCTCCCGAATCATCTCAGACACCAAAAAACGCTCTGGGTGGTCTGTAATCTGGTCTGCTGGAAAATATTGAAAACCTTCATCTAAGTTTTCCTTCAAGATGTCCATCAGACGGTTGACATTATTTCCTTGGGTCGCAGAAATTGGAACAATTTCCTTGAAGTCCATTTGCTTACGAAAATCATCTATCTGCTCTAAGAGTTGATCTGGATGCACCTTATCAATCTTATTGACTACCAAAATCACAGGAACCTTAGCCGATTTAAGGCGTTCAATAATCATATCGTCCCCCTTACCTCTTGGCTCATCAGCAGGGACCATAAAGAGAACCGTATCCACCTCTCGTAGGGTACTATAGGCAGACTCTACCATAAAATCTCCCAAGGCTGTCTTGGGTTTATGAATTCCAGGCGTATCAATAAAGACAATCTGCTCTGTCTCAGTCGTATAAATTCCCATGATTTTATTGCGCGTTGTCTGCGCCTTATCACTCATAATGGCAATTTTTTGCCCCATAACATAGTTGAGAAAAGTGGATTTCCCCACATTTGGACGCCCTAAAATGGCTACAAATCCTGATTTAAATACCATACCTACCTCTTAAAAAATCAAATGCCAAATTTTTGGCACAAAAATAATCAGCCCTGTTAGAAGGGCAAAACCTGATACAAATAATACTGCTCCTGCTGCCATATCCTTGGCATTTTTTGCCAACATAGAGAAGTGGTAACCTGATGCCAAATCGACGACATTTTCAATTGCAGAGTTCACGATTTCAAAAGCGATGACCAAGCTGATACTCAAGAGCAAAAAGAGCCACTCTATCATCGAAACTTGAAAAATAATTCCCGCTATCACGACTAGAATCGCTGATACGAGATGTTTGCGCATATTGCGCTCTTCCTTGAACGCTGTCAGTAGACCTGTCAACGCAAATTCAAGGCTGGTTACTAGGTCCCTATTTTTCCATTTCTTTTGTGAATTATTCTCGTGTAAGTCCATAAGCCGTCAGTATCTCTTCTTGTAAACCAAACATTTCTGCTTCTTCTTCGGGTGTATAGTGATCATACCCATTGATATGCAGAAAACCGTGTACAGCCAAAAAGCCCATTTCACGTTCAAAACTATGACCGTACTCTTCTGCCTGCTCATATGCCTTATCAATGGAAATATACAATTCGCCAATATAGGCATCGAAATCCTCCAACAGCTCGCCCAAGTCGGGATTCTCCAGCAGATCTTCCTCATCAAAGACAAGCCCTGTTTCTGGCTTATATTCTAAGCTCACCACATCTGTTGGGCGATCGATTCCACGGTATTCTAGGTTTACCTCATGCACACGCGCATTGTCAACAAAGGTTACAGCCATTTCCTTTTGCTCTTTACCAATCTTTTGAGCTGCAAACTCCAGCAAGCCTCGAATCTGCTCTTGCATCTCCTCTGGTACTTGCCTTGTTTCATCAACCATTTCAATATACATGTTTCACCACATCACATCTTTCTTCCTCTATTATATCACAAAGTAGGGATAAAGGAAAAAAGTGCTCGCCTATTACTAAAAAGAAGCAGTTCAGCCATCTAAACTAGCACCCTTTCTTTAAAAAAGACGGCTACATTTAGCCCAGAACAATCAAGCTTTACGACTAGCTAAGGTCTCGATTACACCGAACAAATCATCTCTTTGTTCCACCACCGCATCTGCTTGGTAGGGACTATCTGGAGTATTTCGCTTCCGGTGATTGAGCCAAATAATTTTCCAACCTGCTCCTTTTGCACCTACAACATCATTTTCAAAGGAATCACCGACATAGCATATCTCCTCTGGTAAAAGCTGCAATCGCTCTGCCAACAAATCAAAAATCGCCTTTGAGGGCTTGGTTATCCCTACCTGCCCAGAAATGATCGTTACATATTCTGAAATCCAGTCACTCATGTTCAAAGACTGTAACTTGCGCAACTGGTGCAGATGGGGACCATTGGTGATAATGCCCATCCGAATTCTATTCTTGCGGCAATAGTCAAAAATAGCTGGAAACTCTGGGCTAAGTACAAGGTTGCCTTGGTTTTTTTGATATTCTTTCTGAATCATAAGAGCCTCCTCATCTGAAACAGAATAGCCAAAGTCTGCCAGTGCCTGTTTCATGCGATAGATATGGCTCGCCTCAAGGGTCATTTCCCCTATTGTTGCAGCCTCAAATACCTCATCCGCATGGAGCCGAAAGGCGATATACAAGGCTTCCATTTGCTCATCTTGGACTGGAAGATAAGCCTGAACAGCCCGCTTAAAAGGCTCTTCTTGATCATACAAGGTGTCGTCCAAATCAAAAATCAATGCTCTCATACCTCTATTCTAGCAAAATTTGGGATTTATTGCTGAAATAAAGCTATCTGACTATGGTAGCTTATACAGAATAGCTTTTGATAAATAGGCATTCTACTTGAATCCTGATCTTGCTCTTAACCACGATTCCCCCTTAGTAAAAGGAAGATGATAAAAGTTGAAATAGTCGACAGCTATTTCAAACGGGAGCTATGAAACGTGTTTCTTTTTCAATGATTGAATCCGCCCGTCACTTTGGCGAAGGATGGTCTTGATGTTCATGATGAACACCGAAAAAGACTAGGAAAAACCTAGCCTATCTCTCAAAACCATTATTTGTGCTGAGCTCTTTAAACCAATAGCCTGATTTTTTGATGATTCGCTCCTGAGTTTCCAGATTCAACTCAATCAAGCCGTATCGATTTTTATAGGCATTAAGCCAAGACCAACAATCAATAAAGGTCCATAACATGTATCCCTTACAATTCGCACCGGCTTCTATCGCCTTGTGGAGTTCTACCAAGTGATTGGAGATAAAGTCAATCCGATAATCATCTTGAATTACCCCATTCTCACGGAAGCGCCCCTCTCCTTCGACTCCCATGCCATTTTCGGTCATGATCCACTCAATGTTACCGTAGTGTTCCTTTAAATTCATACCGATGTCATAAATTCCTTTTTCATAGATTTCCCAACCACGGTGTGGATTGATTTTCTTTCCAGGCATATCATAAGACTCATAATAATAATGAGGGGTCAGAGGTTCATCTACACTTGGTGGATTGCTTCTTGCTTGCACTCGCAAGGGTTGATAATAGTTGACACCCAAAAAATCAACTGTATTTTCCTTGATAATCTGCAACTCCTCCTTGCTTGCTGGAGGCAGGATATCGTGCTGCTTCAGAATTTCTACCAATTCAGATGGATAAGTACCAAGAACAGATGGATCAAGGAAGCTCTTAGTTTGGAACAATTCCGCAATCCGAGCAGCATGTAGATCCTCTTGACTATCGCTACGTGGATAGGCAGGAGTCAAGTTCAAAACAATACAAATCTGATGGTCTGAATGCAGTTCATGGCAGGCTTTGACAGCTAAAGAGCTAGCCAATTGTGTGTGGTATGCCACCAAGGCAGCTGCCTTCGCATCGACAATTCCCGGCAAATGAAACTCACCCAAATAGCCGCATTCAACAGGAACGATGGGCTCATTAAAGGTAATCCATGTATCTACAATGTCCCCAAACAATTCAAAACAAATCCTTGCATAGCGCTCATATGCGTAAACCGTCTCCTTATTTTCCCAGCCACCACGCTCTTGCAAGGCATAAGGTAAATCAAAATGATAGAGATTAACAATCAACCGAATTCCCTCATCCACAATACCTTGAAAAACCTGACGGTAGAACTCCACTGCCTGTTCATTCACCGGACCTATCCCATCTGCAAGCAAGCGCGACCACTGAATCGAGGTCCGAAAGACCCTATGTCCTGTTTCTTTTAGAAGCTGAATATCTTCTCTGTAATGCTGATAGAAAGTAGAGGTTTGGTCAGGACCTACCTGATCAAAAAAGCGTTCCGGTTCATTTTGATACCAAACATCCCAATTACTGTTGCTCTTACCGTCTCCTACAACGCTCCCCTCACTCTGGGGACCAGATGTTGAACTGCCCCATAAAAAACCTTCTGGAAAGTGATAAACTATTTTTGATATATCTGACATAACCTCTCCTTATCCCTCTTTTTATTCTAGTATAATCCTTCTGGAGCATCTTGTAACTATCTTCAAAAAAGATATTTTTCTACATTCTTAAGGACAGCTCTAATACTCTGCAAAAAATCAAAATCTAGCTAGGCGACAAAAGCGCAGACAGACCTAATTTCAGCAATACCAGAAATTGAAAAAGTTCCAAAGTCAAAACTTTGGAACTTTTCCCTGTTTTATATAGCAGCTTATATTACGATAACACTATTACAAGTGAATTTCCAATCTTCCCCTAAATGAATGGCGGACAGAACAAGTTCTAGAACCATTCATCGTTTTAAAACTTGCTCTCATTAGATTTATCAAGTGAAAAGCTACTATGTCCGTCCTTATTATCGTATAGTATGGAACAGCAGAATGGCTCATCTAGCTACATACTCAATAGAACTGGTTATTCTTCCTCTTTTTTGCCCTTACTAAGAGCTAGAAGTCCCACCAAACCAAGAGCTGCAAGACCATACGCTCCCAAATCAGAAGTTTCTGTCCCTGTTTTTGGAAGTACTGCTTTCGATGCTGATGCAACAGGAGCAACAGCTGGTTTACTGTTTGGATCCTTGGAGTCTGTACCTGCTGTCTTTTCTTGGTCATCTGTGTAGCCGTCATTGTCATCATCTGGATCGGTCACGTCTGGATCTTTATCACCATCTGTATCGCGTTGCACTTGGAGAGTGATAACTTTTTCGGCAACTGGATTGCCGTTTTCGTCCTTGACCACTACCTTAACAGGGAAGTCGCGTTCTTCATCTGTACCCCAGTCTGTAACAGTCGGGGTACCAGTGATAGTACCGGTGGCTGGATCATAGGTGAGACCCGTTGGAAGACCAGTGACCTCTACTGTACCATTGTTTGGAATATTGCTTACTGGGACAGTGATTGGGGCAATCGGTTGGTTTTCTACAACAGTCTTATCACCAATATCTCCGACAGTCGCAGTTGGTTTACTATTTGGATCCTTAGAATCTGTACCTGCTGTCTTTTCTTGGTCATCTGTGTAACCATCATTGTCATCATCTGGGTCCGTCACATCTGGCACTTTATCGCCATCTGTATCGCGTTGAACTTTGAGATTGACAACTTTTTCGGCAACTGGATTCCCTGCTTCGTCCTTGATCACTACCTTAACAGGGAAGTCGCGTTCTTCATCTGTACCCCAGTCTGTAACAGTTGGGGTACCAGTGATAGTACCGGTGGCTGGATCATAGGTGAGACCCGTTGGAAGACCAGTGACCTCTACTGTACCATTGTTTGGAATATTGCTTACTGGGACAGTGATTGGGGCAATCGGTTGGTTTTCTACAACCGTCTTATCACCAATATCTCCAACAGTCGCAGTTGGTTTACTATTTGGATCCTTAGAATCTGTACCTGCTGTCTTTTCTTGGTCATCTGTGTAGCCATCATTGTCATCATCTGGATCCGTTACATCTGGCACTTTATCGCCATCTGTATCGCGTTGCACTTGGAGATTGACAACTTTTTCGGCAACTGGATTGCCGTTTTCGTCCTTGATCACTACCTTAACAGGGAAGTCGCGTTCTTCCTCATCTGTGCCCCAGTCTGTAACAGTCGGGGTACCCGTGATAGTTCCGGTAGCTGGATCATAGGTCAAGCCATCTGGTAAGCCACTCACTTCTACTGTTCCATTATTTGGAACATTGCTTACTGGGACAGTGATTGGGGCAATCGGTTGGTTTTCTACAACCGTCTTATCACCAATATCTCCAACAGTCGCAGTTGGTTTACTATTTGGATCCTTAGAATCTGTACCTGCTGTCTTTTCTTGGTCATCTGTGTAGCCATCATTGTCATCATCTGGATCGGTCACATCTGGGTCTTTATCGCCATCTGTATCCCGTTGAACCTTGATGGTCACTGGTTTCTCGGCAACTGGATTCCCATTTTCGTCCTTGACAACCACTTTAGCAGGGAAGTCGCGTTCTTCCTCATCCTTGCCCCAATCTTCAACAGTTGGGGTACCAGTGATAGTGCCAGTTGCTGGATCATAGGTGAGACCGGTTGGGAGACCTGTTACTTCGACTGTTCCATTAGCTGGTTTATTTTCTACTGGGACAGTAATTGGCTCGATTGGTTGGTTTTCTACAACAGTCTTATCTTCAAGATTGCCGACTGCTGGGGGGGATGGTTTACTGTTTGGATCCTTAGAATCTGTACCTGCTGTCTTTTCTTGGTCATCTGTGTAACCATCATTGTCATCATCTGGATCCGTTACATCTGGCACTTTATCGCCATCTGTATCCCGTTGAACTTTGAGATTGACAACTTTTTCGGCAACTGGATTGCCAGCTTCGTCCTTGACAACCACTTTAGCAGGGAAGTCGCGTTCTTCTTCATCCTTGCCCCAATCATCAACAGTTGGGGTACCAGTGATAGTACCTGTTGCTGGATCATAGGTGAGACCGGTTGGGAGACCTGTTACTTCGACTGTTCCATTAGCTGGTTTGTTTTCTACTGGGACAGTAATTGGCTCGATTGGTTGGTTTTCTACAACAGTCTTATCTTCAAGATTGCCGACTGCTGGGGTTGCTGGTTTACTGTTTGGATCCTTAGAATCCGTACCAGCTGTCTTTTCTTGGTCATCTGTGTAGCCGTCATTGTCATCATCTGGATCCGTTACATCTGGGTCTTTATCGCCATCTGTGTCCCGTTGAACCTTGATGGTCACTGGTTTCTCGGCAACTGGATTGCCAGCTTCGTCCTTGACAACCACTTTAGCAGGGAAGTCGCGTTCTTCTTCATCCTTGCCCCAATCATCAACAGTCGGGGTACCAGTGATGGTGCCTGTTGCTGGATCATAGGTGAGGCCGGTTGGGAGACCCGTTACTTCGACTGTTCCATTAGCTGGTTTGTTTTCTACTGGGACAGCGATTGGCTCGATTGGTTGGTTTTCTACAACAGTCTTATCTTCAAGATTGCCGACTGCTGGGGTTGCTGGTTTACTGTTTGGATCCTTAGAATCCGTACCTGCTGCCTTTTCTTGGTCATCTGGGTAGCCATCATTGTCATCATCTGGATCGGTCACATCTGGGTCTTTATCGCCATCTGTGTCCCGTTGAACCTTGATGGTCACTGGTTTCTCGGCAACTGGATTCCCATTTTCGTCCTTGACAACCACCTTGGCAGGGAAGTCGCGTTCTTCTTCATCCTTGCCCCAATCTTCAACAGTTGGGGTACCAGTGATAGTGCCAGTTGCTGGATCATAGGTGAGACCGGTTGGGAGACCCGTTACTTCGACTGTTCCATTAGCTGGTTTGTTTTCTACTGGGACAGTAATTGGCTCGATTGGTTGGTTTTCTACAACAGTCTTATCTTCAAGATTGCCGACTGCTGGGGTTGCTGGTTTACTGTTTGGATCTTTAGAATCCGTACCTGCTGTCTTTTCTTGGTCATCTGTGTAGCCGTCATTGTCATCATCTGGATCGGTCACATCTGGGTCTTTATCGCCATCTGTATCCCGTTGAACCTTGATGGTCACTGGTTTCTCGGCAACTGGATTGCCAGCTTCGTCCTTGACAACCACTTTAGCAGGGAAGTCGCGTTCTTCTTCATCCTTGCCCCAATCATCAACAGTCGGGGTACCAGTAATAGTACCAGT
>NZ_JBUEQR010000033.1:0-5112 GCF_054968985.1 Streptococcus sp. 1F3
GGATACCACTTTTTAGGCACTGGGCGCTATGATAAGATCGCTTACATACCTTTTCTGAAACTATTTCAGTTTCATGCGTTTGGCGTGTCTTGTGAGTGATTGGATTCCTCAGCCTGCTCCGCTGGAGTAGGCACTCCTTGGTGTACAATTGTCGAGGTAAGCAGACTCGTACGACTTAAGCCTTCTGAATCAAACACCTCTTTATCTTTGGGAGCAAAAGTACTTGCTTCAAGCTTTTCCACCGCTACATCTTGAATATCTAAAACCCTAGATGTACTCCTCAACTCTTCCTCTTCTTTTATAACCTCCGTAGCAACCTCTGTTTCCGCAATTGGTTGTACAGACACCTTTTCTTCCTCATTTTCAACTACTCCCTCTTGTTTCGGTACAAAAGCCGCAGTTGATTGTTTTTCCAAAGGCAAGCTCTCCTCAGCATGCACCGCCTTAGGACCTGTTACTAGAAGAGCCCCCAATAAAATGCTCGCCAAACCAAAATGATATTTCCGAAGTGCAAAACATTGTTTCATTGAATACCAATCAAACTTGTTTCTGTTATTCTTTTTCACAAGTAAATACTCCTTTATTTTTATACACAAATTAGACGTCCTCTACCAAAGAAATCGCCAAAACCTATGTTACACCGACCATTATCCCCCCCCCCCGACTTTGTCAACTAATTTGATGGAGGTTATATAAATAGGCATAGTCGTCTTTATTTCTCTTGTTCCTATAATTTATTTTCTTTCAGAAACCTCAATAATATGATTGATGACCGTGAAACATCGTAGTTTAGTTTATAAATAAATTATATTAGAATAGTGTTATGGCATGTGCTATTCCATCTATTTGGGCAACTCTAAAGCAACTGAATATCACTTTAAAAAAAGACAACTAGCTACAAAGAACAAAATCCTAAACAAGTTCAACGCTATCTTGAGGTACTGGCAGTACTAAGTGATTTACCCATTATCTATATTGATGAAACAGGGATTGATACTTATCTTTATCGAAAAAGGGGCGTGCTGTAAGAGGCAAAAAAGTGTACGATAAGATTAGCGATAGACGATTTGAACGCATATCTGTTGTAGCTGAACAAAGTGGTCATCAGTTAATTGCCCCTATGAGTTATTACCAGTGAATGATAGTTTGCGACCTGCATTTACCATTTTACGCCAAAATCTAAAGATACCTATTTACTGACCAACATGGTATAATAGTTCTATTGAATATCCCTTACTAACCGTCTATCCTAAATGAATTTCAAAAACTGAAAGGCACAACAACTTTATGACTAATAACTATCAACGCATTCATCGTTTGCGTATCATCTGGCACATTCTGAAAGTGACGGGCTTTGCAGCCTTTCTCACTTCCTTTTTCAGTTTTATCTTTGTCGCTGCTGGTCTACTACTCTGTTTAGAGCCTGACCTTACTAGCTATGGGGATAGCTTATGGTATAGCTTTGTAACGGCAACTACTGTGGGTTATGGCGACCTATTGGTCACGACTACTCTGGGACGCATTATCAGTATCCTTTTAGCTATTTACGGTATCCTCTTTCTAGGAAGTCTGTCAGGATTGGTAGTCAGCTACTATACAGAAGTCAGCAAACACTACTCATTAGCAGTTGAAATTGACAAGCAAAAAACTGGTTCCTAAGAGCCAGTTTTTTCGCGTTTTTGAAGCACTAAAATACATTTTCGTCCAAATATCGTCAACCCAATCATCAGAAAGGAAATAGGTAAGAGTTGGACCGGAAAGAACAAGCTGATAAAAATACCTGCCAACCATTCCTTTTCAAGAAGGGCAATAGCCATGGACAAACTGACCACCAAGACAATAAACAAGCTATCTACCTGCGGAAAGACTTGTGCTACTGCAAATCCCTGTAAAAAGGCTGCAAAGGTTATGGGGAAAATATCCCCGCCTGTCCAACCTGACCACAAGCACATTTCCAAGAACAACAATTTAGCAAAAGACAGAAAGATTAAGGTCAAAACAGGTGTTGCTAACCCAAGTTCAACGACGGAATGTAGGCTATGTTGTCCTGAAAATAACAAGATCGGTGATAGCTGGGTCACAACAAACATTGCCAGTCCACCAAGGCTAAGTTTGATCGATAAGGAGAGGTTTAACCTATCTAAACCTCCTCGAATACTACCTTTCAACCAGGTATAGCCTTTGCCGACCGCAAATCCATACAAACAGAGCGGTAAAAAGAAGAGGATATCCGTTAAGGACCAGCTGGTTTCGCCCAACTTGGTCACAAAAGAGGGTTGATCTGTCAATCGCATCATCATCAAGAAAACCAGTAAACCATTAGCAATCAAGAAATTGCGTAATTTTTTCCCTGTTTGTTTTTGGCTAATTGGATAAGACAGAAGATATCGACTGGGATGACATAGGTATTGCAAGCATTTCAACACCCCCTGACCTCTGACTTGATCCCAGTTAGCGTCCAGATATCGTAATTTATCTGCCTGCCAGATGGAGTAGGCAATTATCACTCCCAGTAAAGGGGCTTCTGGACCAACGCCTGCTCCTGAAATCAAGATCAGTAGAGCCAAGACTAGATTTTGCCAAGTATTCTGATAAGAGACCGTTTCGTTTTCGGCCAGTTCATGCAACAAATCATGGCTGGTCTTGGGAAGATTGCCCCACCTGATCTTGAGAAAAATGACCAAACCAGTCAAAAGCCCCAAGACAAGCAAGGAATAGACTGACCCTAGATGAAATTGATGTGGCAGACTTTCCCACAAGAAATGACTACCCAGCTTTTCAGCCATGATAAAACCATAAGAAATCAGAGCAGTCACGCTACTATAGACCAAACCAAGCAAGAACAACACAACATCTTTTTTTCCAAACATATCTCCACCTACAAGAAAGAGGCACTATAGCCCCTTTTCATTATTTAAGTTTGAAGAATTGAGCAATCGCCACAATCCCTTGGTAAATAAAGACAAAAGCAATGGTGTAATTAATAAACAGACCAGTCATCAATGGGTGTCCCATCATGATTAAACCAGCTACAATTCCTAAAATTCCCAACCATACAAGTGGTGTGCCAACAGACTTATCCGTCTTACGAACTTTAAAACCAACGATAGTCCTTGTAATACCATTTGTCAAAGCCCAGAAAGAAACGATAAAAGGTACAAAAGTAACCATTTCAATAAAGCTTCCTGAGAACAAGGCAAATGCTAGGATGAGGGTTACAATACCTCCAAGTAAGTTCCACCCATGCTTTTCTTCAGCGTTGAAATACTGCACAATCTCAGAAATCCCTTGAACTGCAAATACAATAGCAAACAAGAAAGTCATAGAAGCCAAGCTAACGGCCGGATTGACCATCATATTAAAGCCTGCAAAGACTGCAAAGATACCTGCAAGTAGTAACAACCATTTCCAAGTTTTCAACATTATTTTTCTCCTTTTTTAGAGGAATCATCCTCTAGTATTCCATAAATCATCATATCCAAAACCTGTGACAATTGATGTTCATATCCTGAAACCAAATCTGTCAAACTGCTGTCTATCGAAACGTTTAGATAATAGTAACGAAACATGTCCTGAATCAAGCGTAGATAGGTCATAGCTCGCTTTTCATCAATATGGTCTTTGAGTTTGGATTCTGACAAGAGTTTCTGACAAATTTGTTCATTCAAGTCCAAAAAGACAGCTTTCTGTGGTGCAATGTCCGCTTCCAACTCTTCTGGTGTCGCAATCATTGCCTCAAAGAAAATGTGGCTATGCTCTGGGTATTGCTGATAAAATTGGTGACGTCTTTCCATATAGTCAGCCAAGGAGGGCGCTTGGCCTTCCTCACCCAAGAACAGTGCCAAAGCTTTCTCAAAACTTTCCTGTACACATGTCAGGTAAAGGTCTGTTTTTCCAGAGAAATTATGATATAAAACTCCTTTGGAGATGCCATCTAATTTGCAAAGTTCATTTATAATAAATCCTTGGTAACCTTTTGTGGCAAATTCGCTCAAGGCTGCGGCAATGATTTTCTCTCTTCGGAGTCTTGTTTTTTCTTCTTTTCTCATATATTCACCTTTACAGCTTTTAATTATAGACCATTAAGTCTATAATGTCAATCAAATTTCTCTAATTAGTTTATATTAAAATTGTCAGACTGAATCAAAATTGAACTACCTCAATTTAGATAGTCCATTATATAGTTTATATCATTCTCCTTCTAAAACAATTAGTCCCAAGCACAAATACCAGCAGAAGATGAACCACAACATACAGTCCCGTAAAACTCCATTAGCTGCTAAATTTTCTATATAGAGATTTTGTTCTGCGAAGAAGAGATAAATTCCATAAATTTCTATAAAGACTAATCCACTGATAAGTCCGTTAAGTAACAAAACTCCTGTGACTTTAACCTGGTAAAGGATATGCAAAATCAATTCTATTGCGGAGACAATCAGATGACTTTGTACAATTTGTTCCAACATATTACACCTCTTTCTAGGACAACTACTTGCGATAATCGTTAGCTTGCTCCGTGTCGAATGTATCTAGTTGGGCAACCAAATTGCTTTCGTCACCTCATCTAATACTCACTAAAAATCAAAAGTAGACTAGCTTTCACAATTAAGAATTGTGAAAGGTTGGAAATGAGCTTAGCCCTGCTAATTTCCTTATAATCGAAGCCGAAGGTAGAACTAGCCTTCGCCAAGGCAAGTTGACGAAGGATCCTTTTGATTTTTAAAGAGTATAAAGTACTATATAGGTAAGAAAAAACTCCTTATACGAATAACATCGTAAGCATCCAATAACGAGATATATCGAAAAAGACTCTAGAGTAACCCATCAAAGTCATTAAACGAAACATTTATGGATTTGGGAAGTTTGAAAATTTCAAAGGACATATCCTCATTGCTTTGGATACAAAAAAGAGAAGACCAGATTCTGGTCCTCTCTAGATCTTAGCTTATCATCAACCCATTGCAGTTGACAATGAGCCAAAATCAATGTCTTTAAGGTCTACAAGAAAGAGTCGCTATCTTTATTCTTCTTCTCGTTTACCTTTTAATCCTAGTCCAGCTGCTCCCACTAGCATACCGATACCAAGTGCTGTAGTTACAACAGAAGATGTTT
>NZ_JBUEQR010000034.1:0-14919 GCF_054968985.1 Streptococcus sp. 1F3
GACCCAAATCGTTCTGACCAGAAAGGGAGAATTGAGAAGAATCATACACTTATCAGAGACATTCTTCCTAAGGGAAGTTCTTTTGACAACTTGACACAGGAGGACATCAACCTAGTTTGTTCGCATGTCAACAGCATCAAACGAGCTTCTTTCAACGGAAAATCGGCTTATGAACTCTTTGCCTTTACTTTTGGTGAAGAATTGGCAACACTTTTGGGGATCTCTAAAATTGACCCTCAGAAGGTCATCCAATCACCTCGATTAGTAAATAAATAATCCCTAGTTTTCTTTATAAAATGAATCAAAAATAGAAAGGAACTTGTCCCAACCCAAATGCCAGATAACTAGAACTTACTTTGAGACGTCTCAGAGCCAGTAACTTTACTGTACTCTTTTTTTCAACATTTTCAACCCTAAAACTTCCTCGAATCCGCATTGTAGGCAAAAACAGAACTTAGTCTGAGACTAAATTCTGTTGGTTTTATGCAGTTTTCTCAGAGTAAATTCTGGAAGGACGGGAACTAGAACTTACTGTGAGAATTTACCACTTTTTTTATCCTTTTTTTGCTAGCCACTTGTCTTTTCTTATCCTATTTTTACTAAATCAGACCATACAAATCCCTTAGCTTCTGTGATTGGAACCTATGTGAAGACCAGTCGAATAAAATCTATTTTGACTGAATTTCGTAGCTTTTATTGCTCATTTCCCTCACTGCTTATCGTACACCTATCGACTTATCCCTACTTCCTATTAGTGGCTTAAAAAACAATAATAAACAGATGAAGCTGGAACCAGTGGACCAACTTCATCATGCCTTATATGATTACCTAATTTATGCCTATGGATAGACACAGCTGTATTCGGCTAAGCTGACACACTTGCGTCTATTTTTTCTTGGAATGATTTTCTAATTTTCTACTTACATTTTTAGGCTTTAACTTCTAGTAGACCAAGACCACCGTCTTCACGTTTGTAAATAACGTTCGTTGTAGAATCCTTAGCATCTGTGTAAATGAAGAAATCGTGTCCCAACAACTCAAGTTGTAAAATTGCTTCTTCTAAATCCATTGGTTTCAAATCAACTTGTTTGGTACGAACCACTTTGATATCTTCTTCAACTTGCTCTACTAACTCTTCAGTAAACAATTGACTAGTAGAAACTTTTTGACGGTTTTTCTTCTCAATCTTGGTCTTATTGCGACGGATTTGACGCTCAATCTTATCAACTACTAAATCAATAGACCCATACATATCCTGAGAAATATCTTCGGCACGGAGTGTAATCGATCCTAGTGGGATTGTCACTTCTACTTTGGAGCGTTTATCACGGTACACTTTTAGATTTACTTTCGCATTTAACTCTTGGTCTGCATGGAAGTATTTTTCAATCTTAGCTACTTTTTCTTCGACATAACTACGAAGAGCCTCTGTTACTTCAATGTTCTCTCCACGAATGCTAAATTTAATCATGGTAAATACCTCTTTCTAAGCTTTCGCTTTTGTTCACTACTATTATACCACACCAGTATTTTTTTGCAAGCGTTTACTAACGTGCAAGTGAAAAACTTGTGACTGTTTTCGCTCCATTTTTCATCAATATTCGCTTGGCTAACTGTATGGTAGTACCTGTTGTGTAAATATCATCTATTAATATAATCCTATCTGGTAAGTCTGTATTTTCTATAAGCGAAAAAGGCTGAGCTAAACGCAGACGTTCCTGGCGGGTCTTTTCTGATTGCTTTTTGGTATCTTCCTTTTGAAGCAGTTCCTGAAATGAGAGCCCTGCAGCGGTTAATAAACCGATTACTTGATTAAAACCTCTTTCAGCCATTCTCTTCTCACTAATCGGAATGGGAACAAGGACAGCGGCTGTCTTATTTTTAAAATATTTTTTTAACTCGGATGCAAATACCATTCTTAGCAAGTAATCACCGATAAATTTATAACGACTCATATAGGCTGCCATGGCTTGATTATAGCGATAGAGGCTTTGGTGCGAGACAGTTTCGCCCTTTTCAAGCCAATACAGACAATCTGAACAGACCTTTTTTTCGCCCTCTTTAAAGCAAGATGGACAGTGGGTTTCGGCAATAGGCAGGAATTTTTCCTTACAATCAATGCAGGCTTCTTCTTTCTCTTCTCTTAATAGAAGAATATCTGAAAATAAGAGTCGTTTGTTAAGATTTTGCTGACATAGTAGACATAGTGCCATTAGCTGCCTCCTCATTCATCCCTTGAATCTCTCGAATAGCTCTTTCAATCGCACTATTACTTCCATCTTGAAAAAAGACTACCTCGCCAGTCGGACGCTCCAGACTTCTTCCTGCCCGTCCAGCAATCTGAATCAAAGAAGATGCCGTATAAAGAGGATGATTCGCTTTCACAACAAACACATCTACACAGGGAAAGGTAACCCCACGTTCTAAGATTGTTGTCGTAACTAGAATACGGACTTTCTTCTTGCGGAATTGTTCAATAATATCCAAGCGATTTGCTGTTTGACTAGATACAAAACCAAGCTCCATATCTGGAAAGTGGAGTTTTAATAAATCAGCAAAACCTTGCCCCATCCAAATTTCAGGAAGAAAAATAAGCAATGGGAATCCTGTTTGTTGCTGTTTTGCAATCTTTCTGATCAATTTTGGGACTATCTTCTTCTTTTTTAGAGAGTCTTCAAAATGAGCTAGCCATACCTTTTGCGGAACAACCAGAGGATTTCCATGAAAACGCCGGGGCAGACGCAGGCGGTGTAAGACACCTGCACAAACCTTTTCCTCCAGTTGCTCTGTCGATGTTGCTGTTAAAAATAGGGTTACTCCATCTTCTTTTACAGCATTTTCTACTGCACGATAAAGCATGGAATTATCCACATAGGGAAAAGCATCCACTTCATCAATCAACAGTAAATCAAAGGCGCGGTAAAACTTGAGTAATTGATGGGTAGTCGCAATGACTAGAGGCGTACGAAGGTAGGATTCTCCTGCACCATGCAAGAGACTAATCCGACAGGAAAAATCTTCTTGCAAGCGCCTATGTAATTCGATACAAACATCAATCCGCGGACTCGCTAAGCAAACAGCTCCACCCGCATCAATCGCATCTGCAAGCACCTGATAGATCATCTCTGTCTTTCCAGCTCCTGTTACTGCATGAACCAAGGTAGCCTTTTTCTCCTTGAAATATTGCCGTAATGCATCCGAAATTCCTTGCTGCCAATCGGTCAACTGACCTTTCCATTTTAAAGAGTTTTGGGGTAGAAAAGCTTGTTGGGGAAAAGAGTATAAGGCCTTATCCGTCCGCACGCGCCCGAATACTATACACTCTCTACAATACATCGCACCTGTCGGCAGGCGGTGCTTGTCTTCAAACAAGGTCGAACAACGAAAGCAAGCCCCGTCTACTGTCTGACTTGCTAATTTTTGAGCCTGCAAGCGTTCCTCTTCCGTCAGCTGGTGATGGGTAAACAATCGTCCATAATAATTTGCTAAATCTGCCATACTTATTTATTCGTCATTTTTACCTGAAAACTTGTCATCTTCAAAAAAACTTAGTACAATCTTGGTATGAAAGAATATAGAACCATTGCTGCTGACGGTCTAGCAGAAGAAGAAATAAAAAAATCACGTTTCATTTGCCATTTAAAACGGGTGACCTCAGAAGAAGAAGCCCGGCACTTTATTAACACAGTCAAAAAAGAGCATTACCGTGCCACCCATAACTGCTCTGCTTTTATTCTAGGAGAACGGATGGAAATCAAGCGTTCATCTGATGATGGCGAGCCTTCTGGAACTGCTGGAGTTCCTATGCTAACGGTTTTGGAAAATAACCAACTAACCAATGTAGCTGCCGTGGTGACCCGCTATTTTGGTGGGATTAAGCTAGGTGCCGGAGGTTTAATTCGAGCATATGCTAGTGCTGTTGCTACTGCTGTATCTGAAATAGGGATTGTCGAAGTCAAAAAGCAACAGGGAATTACGGTTACAATGAGCTACTCCCAATACCAAGAGTTTGCAAACTGGCGAGCTAGTCATGATTTGGAAGAATATGATACTCACTTTTTAACAGATATTCAAACCATGATTTTCACTGACAAAGAAGACACAGCAGACACGATCGATAGTCTGATTGAATTTTACCATGGGAAAATTCAGATTGAGAAGGCTGATTGCCGTGTTATTGAGCTTCCTGTACATTGAAAACTCCTATCAGCATGATAGGTTTTTTATATTTTACAAACACCAAAGACCAGAGTATACTGATAGCAATAAGAACTGGAGGTGCCCATGGCTATTTATCAAAATATTACTGAACTAATTGGAAATACCCCTATTATCAAATTAAATAAACTTGTGCCAGAAGGGGCGGCAGATGTGTATGTGAAATTAGAAGCTTTCAACCCTGGCTCCTCTGTCAAAGATCGAATCGCCCTAGCCATGATTGAACAAGCTGAAAAAGACGGTAGGATTAAATCTGGTGATACAATTGTTGAGCCAACTAGTGGAAATACTGGAATCGGGCTTGCTTGGGTCGGTGCTGCCAAGGGCTATAAGGTTATTATTGTCATGCCTGAAACTATGAGTATGGAGCGTCGTAAAATTATTCAAGCCTACGGAGCAGAACTCATTCTCACTCCGGGTAGCGAGGGAATGAAAGGTGCGATTGCTAAAGCACATGAAATTGCAAAAGAGCAAAACGGCTGGGTTCCCCTACAATTTGCAAATCCTGCCAATCCAAAAGTCCACGAGGATACTACTGGACAAGAAATTCTAGAAGCCTTTGGCTCAACAGGTCTCGATGCTTTTGTTTCTGGAATTGGAACAGGAGGGACTATTACAGGAGTTTCTCACACCCTCAAACAGGCTAATCCTGCCATCAGCATTTACGCTGTCGAAGCTGATGAATCAGCCGTCCTGTCAGGTGAGGCACCCGGTCCTCATAAAATTCAAGGGATTTCAGCAGGCTTCATTCCCGATACCTTAGATACCAACTCCTATGACCATATTATCCGCGTCAAATCAGACGATGCTCTAGCAATTGGTCGTGCCATCGGTGGACAAGAGGGCTTCCTTGTAGGAATTTCTTCTGGTGCTGCTATTTACGCTGCTATCGAAGTCGCAAAGGATTTAGGTGCCGGTAAAAAAGTCTTGGCAATCCTGGCCGACAATGGTGAGCGCTACCTCTCAACCGCCCTGTATGAAGACTAATACTCAATAAAACTATTTAGCCCTTGTATCACACCAGACGCTTGCGATACAAGGGCTTGTTAGATTCTTATAGACAACAAGAAGAATCAACAGGCTTAAAATCAAGTGTGTTCAACTTGATTTTAAGCCTGTTTTGTCTATGATTGTTTTTCCAAATAGCTTTTGGCTTCTTTCATCCAACGTGGCAGGTTCTTGGCTAAAGGTTCGAAGCCGATTTTGTAACGGTCACTTGTAAATCGATGAGGACGTGGAACTTTTTGTCTCTCTTCTTCTAATGTTCGGAGAGACAAGCTAACTTTCTGGCTGTATTCATCAAAATCTACGACCTGAACCAACAACTCCTGACCAATCGTTAGTTGCTCGCGGATATTGTCAATATAGCCGGTCTTGATTTCTGAAATATGAATCAAACCCGTCGTTCCATTCTCCAATTCGACAAAAGCGCCATAGGGTTGAATCCCTGTCACTGTTCCCCGCAATTTCTCTCCAATTCTCATCTTAATCCTCAATCTCGATTCTTTCAATGATGACATCTTCAACTGGCTTATCCATAGCCCCAGTTTCCACAGTAGCAATGGCATCTAAAACAGCATAAGATGCCTCATCACGTAATTGCCCAAATACTGTATGACGTTGATCCAAATGCGGTGTTCCACCTTGTGCTGCATAGGCTTCTGCAATCGGTGTTGGCCAACCGCCACGTTCTAATTCCTTTTTAGCATAAGGCATCTTGGTATTTTGAACGATGAAGAATTGACTCCCATTGGTATTTGGACCAGCATTGGCCATCGAAAGAGCGCCACGAATATTAAAGACTTCTGTTGAAAACTCATCTTCAAAGGCAGCTCCATAAATGGATTCACCACCCATACCTGTCCCGGTCGGATCTCCACCTTGAATCATAAAATCCTTGATAATCCGGTGAAAAATAACGCCATCATAGTAGCCATCTTTTGCCAGCGCCACAAAGTTTGCCACTGTTTTGGGAGCAATCTCAGGGAACAACTGTAAATAGAGTTCCCCGTGATTGGTCTTGATTCTAGCCCGTGGTCCGTCAACGTGTTCCAAGTCTAATTGTGGGTAATATGTTTCCTTTTCTATCAAACCAAATTCCTCCAAGGCATATAAAATTCCGTCTTCTTCTACCGTTTTTGTGATATAGTCTGCCCTCGCTACTAGGTCAGGATGAGAAATCCCCATAGCAACACTGATACCAGCGTAATCAAAGGCTTCTAGATCATTTAAGCCATCTCCAAAAATCAGGACATTTTCTGGCTTCAAACCCAGATGCTCGATAACAGCAGCAATCCCTGCCGCTTTAGAGGCGTCTTGTAAGAGGACATCAGATGAAATACTATCCCAACGGACACTACGCATGTTCTCTTGCAATTCTTTAGGAAGATCCACTTGCCTACCTTCTTGCTCAAAGGTCAAGATTTGATAGATAGGATTTTCCTTATAAAAATCAGGATCTGTTTCTAAATCCTCATAGATGATATCGATAGCCTTACTGATTCGCTCATCACGATGAGACAAGGTTGCCTTATAAGCACCCATCAAGCCGTAATCGATTCCCTCTTCTTTGGTCCATTCGATACACTGTTCCACTAACTCTGTCGGGATGGCTTTTTGGCGGATAATCGTACCTTTAGCATCTACTACAAAACTGCCGTTAATCATCGCAAAGTAGTCTGGCTTCAATGCCTGTAACTCTGGAACCACTCCATAAATCGCACGTCCAGAAGCAATCCCTGTTACAATCCCCTTTTCTTTCAAGGATTGAAAGACATGGGTCAAGGACGCTGGAACATACCCTGTATCCTTGACCCGAAGGGTATCATCAATGTCAAAAAAGACAATTTTTATTTTTTTAGCTTTGTATTTTAATTTTGCGTCCATAAATCTCCTTTTGCATCTCCTATTATATCATGATTCCAAATCTTGTGCTACCAGTCCGTGTTGAAAAGCATAGACAACTGCCTGTGTCCGATCACTTACGGCTAATTTCGAAAGGATATTGGATACATGAGTTTTCACTGTTTTCAAGGAAATAAAGGACTCATCAGCGATCCGCTGATTATCATAGCCCTTAGCCAGCAAGGTTAAAATTTCCTTTTCACGCGCTGTCAAGTCATCATGGAGGGCTGGGTGGCGTTTTTTATGTTCCATTTTCTTTTCAACCTCTGTCTCAATAGCCAACTCTCCTCGATAGACCTTGTGAATAGCCCGAACAATTTCATCTGCGCTAGAGGTTTTCAGCATATACCCTTTTGCTCCTGCTTTTAAAACAGGATAAATTTTTTCGTTATCTAAGTAAGAAGTTAAAATTAAGACAGATGCTTCTTTCCACTCTCTAAGAATTTCTAAGGTCGCATCCACCCCAGATAATTGAGGCATAACCAAGTCCATGATAATAATATCTGGCTTTAATGCTAAGGCTTTTTCTATTCCCTCTTTGCCATCGCTTGCTTCTGCAATCACCTCAATATCAGCCTGTAAGTTTAAAAAACTTTTTAGCCCTAGGCGAACCATCTCATGGTCATCCACCAATAAAACCCGAATCTTACTCATGTTCTTTTCCTTTCAATAATGGAACCCGAATATCAATCGCTACCCCCTTATTAGGAGCAGTGCGAATTTTCAATGTTCCTGCCATGTCTTCTACACGTTCCTGGATATTTTGCAAGCCGTAACTAACTTCTTGCTCCTCACTTTTCGTAAAACCGACACCATCATCTACCATTTTTAGCTGGACTTCATGCTCTGATTGGAGCAGATAAACATCTAGATAGCGAGCCTTTGAGTGACGCAAGGTATTGCTGACAATCTCTTGACCGATACGAAAGAGGTGTTCCTCAATAGCCGTTGGCAAGCTCTCCACTTCATGATGAAATCGTACCTCAATGGCGCTTTTATCACTGACCTCACGCAAAATGACTTCAAAACCTTCAACCAAATCCTTGCCATCTAACTCACTAGGTCGCAAATGCAGAAGCAAAATCCGCAAATCACGCTGGGCTGTTTCAATCGTATCTTTGACAATCTCCAACTGTTGTTGTAAGGTTTCAGCCTGAACTACTTCCAGATTGCTAGACAAACCTGATAAAATCATGCTACTAGCAAACAATTCTTGGCTGACCGTATCATGTAAATCACGGGCAATGCGTCTACGTTCACTTTCGATAATCTCTTCTTTCTTAACCAAATCTTGATTATCAATCAACTGAACCTGACGGGTCAAACTCCGCACTTTTTCCGATAGTTGTAGTAAGAGTTGGTCATTTTCTGACGAACCACGGATATTCTTATTTTGAATAATAGAGCGAATATTCTGACGCATCCCTTGGGTTGCAACGATTGCGACAGATTGGACTAAAATAACTAGGAAAAAGGTCAAGATCACAATCAAGAGAAACACGGTAAAAATAAATTGCTCTGTCGATGTCCACAAATATATATCCAAGAGAGATTGTTCAAGCAAGGGAAAGACTGCCGCCAACACGACCAGTACAATCAAGGTAGCATACCAGGCAAGAAGAACAATGGTTCCTTTCTTGATCATATGCGAACCACCTCCACATCCCCAAAGATACAATTGACGACAACCTTCACCCGCTTATGAGATTCCTTGTAATGAGGACTGGCAATTGAAAAACTCTCATTACGTAAATCCCAATAGGACAGACCCAAGAAGTAGACCCTACCATATAAACTTGCAGCCGATAAGGAAACCTCAACATCAATTGGAATGATAATCTTTGTATTTCCAAAGGTCTTGCGAATCACGACAATATTGTCCCTGCCAACCAGAATGGTCTCATCAAGGTCAACAACATCATTACCGAACAGACGGACAATATTGATATCTTCAAAACCATAAGAGTCCTGCGAATAATCTTGATTTCCAAACCATTTGGTCTTTTGTTTGTGAGCTTCAAGTGCCCTATCCTCAAAATGCAGATGTGTGTATTGATTGCGCTTCTCATATCGGGAGAAAAAGTTGACTACCATATAGATGAGGAGGAAAATCACACCGATGATAAAGTAGGGATTTAAGACAAAGACTAGAAAAATCAAAAAAATAGCACTAGACAGAAATACACTTGCCATCTTTCTTCCTGTCATATACCAGGCAACGAGCAACAACAGAGCCACAAGTAAAATAATACGAGCCGCCTCACTTGCCAATACATCAAAGCAAGCTAGGGTGAAAATAATACTTTCTACTAATAAAAAAAACTGGACTTTTCTCATCTCGTGATTCCTTTCCCTACTATTGTACCAAAATTCTTCAAAATTACACAAAGATATAGACCCCATAAAAGCTCAAAACAAAGGGGATGAACAACCGTTCAGCCCCTGTAAAATGGTAGGTTATACATTAGAACCTATACCCTTCCTAGATTATGAGAAATGTCCCCTTTAATGGGTAAGTATGCGAGAAACTATTTCCTTATCCTCTTTCTGCAAGTAAGCACTCAGCCTTATTTTCCACTGCTCTAGGGAGAGACATTCCCAGTCTCAGAAATAGGCTTCCTAACCTAAGAAAGAGCTATCAGCACTTGCTGATCCTTCTCTATCTAATTATCAAAGCTCTTACTAGAGCTATTTCCAGAACCACTCGCATCGACACTGCTACTTGTTGTTGACGAAGTAGGAACAGCTACAGATACATAGAGAGTAACGCTGTCCCCTGTGATTGTATTCCCAGCAGTAGGATATTGCCCCACTACCAATTCACCATTGGCAGAATAATTTGAATCCTCAATTTTTTCAACAGTAACATTGATCCCTAAATTCTGTAATTGTCTGCGTGCATCTGCATAGGTCGTTTTTAAGACACCAAAGTCAGGCATCACCGGCGCCGGCCCTTTGGAAATAATCAGATTCACCACTGCCTCTTTCGCAAGAAATTCCCCGGCAGCTGGATCTGTACGAATCACAAGTCCTTTCTGGTGTGTATCATATTCTTCTGTTATTGTCCCAACCTTTAAGCCCACTGCTTGGAGCTCTTGCGTGGCTACCTCTTGGCTCTTACCGATAACATTAGGAACTTGATTTAGTTCCGGTCCTTTAGACACCTTCACTGTAATAGTACTGCCCTTGGTCTTAGAAGAATTAGCCTTTGGATCTGTTGAGATCACCTTATTTACCTCTACACTATTGCTGTATTCCCGCGTATCTTTAACGATGAAGCCTGCTGCTTCTAGTTCAATCTTAGCCTCTTCAAAGTCCTTGTCAACTACCTCAGGCACCGTCACGACATCGCTAGTCGCCACAACAATGTCAATGGTGCTTCCTTCAATTTTAGAAGTATCTGCTGCTGGGTTTGTCCGAATGACCTTTCCCTCCTCAACTTCTGAAGAAGGTTCTTCCCTCACTTTTCCAACCTTTAGACCTGCTGTTTCTAGCATTTCCCGAGCCACATCCAAGGTTTGTCCACTAACATCTGGAACCCTAATCGTCGCTGGAGTATTCAGCAACAGAGCAGCAACAGCTGCAACAATCAACAAAATGGTGCCAAATAATACCTTGTAACGTGTCCGCATCTTTCGCCTGTTCTTAGAAGGAGGAGCTACCGGACGCTCTGGAGCTTGACCAGAAGTTGTCCCTTGGGAATCTTTAACAGGAGCAGGACGCTGTTCCGTCGCAATCGTTGAGAGCTTCGGCAAGGTCTTGGTATCTACTTTTCCGTTTTCTAAGACAATCTTCTTTTCATTCAGACGGTTATTTGACAGCGAAGAAGCTATATCTGTATACATCTCTGCTACTGTCTTATAGCGATCTGTCAATTTTTTTGCCGTTGCTTTTAAGACGACATTTTCAAGCGCCTGTGGCACACTCGAATTTTCTTCCCGCACAGAAGGCAGGGCTTTTTGGAAATGCTGGAGCGCAATCGTTACGGCGCTATCTCCGTCATAGGGAATTCGTCCTGTCAACATTTCAAACAGGATAATGCCCATCGCATAAATATCACTTTGAATCGTTGCCTTTGAACCACGAGCCTGCTCAGGTGACAGATAATGAACCGAACCCAACATTGAATTGGTCTGGGTTAGGCTGGTTTCTGCAAAAGCTACTGCAATTCCAAAATCCGTTACCTTGGCTGTTCCTTCTTTGGTCAATAAGACATTCTGCGGTTTTAAATCACGATGGACGATCCCACGGGTATGCGCCATTCTCATGGCTAGCAGGATTTGTCCCATAATCCGCACGGCTTCATCATTGGATAGGGGTGCGTTCTCTTTGATATACCGTTTTAAGTCAAGACCATCGACATATTCCATCGCCAAATACTGCTGCCCATCTTCTTCACCAATGTCTGAAATACGCACAATATTCGGATGATCTAAATCTGCCATAGCCCTAGCTTCTCGCTGGAAACGTTGCACGGCTATCTGGTCGGTTTGATAATTGGTCCGAAGAACTTTGACGGCGACTTCTTCACCATCCAAAATCAAATCTTTTGCTAGATAGACATCTGCCATTCCACCACGTCCGATTTGACGAACGATCCGGTAGCGATCCGCAAAGATTTTCCCAATCTGAATCATTGCCTATCCTCCTCGGTAATGTGGATAAGAGCTACAGTAATATTATCTGTACCGCCAGCATTATTGGCAAAGCGAATGAGGCTTTCTGTCTTGCTATTTAAGGATACATCACTAAGAATGATGTCTCGAATATCTTCGTTGGAAACCATATTGGTCAAACCATCGCTATTGACTAAAATATAATCACCCGATTCTAGCGTTTTTAAGGCAATATCTGCTTCAACAGGATGTTGTTGACCAATAGATTGAGTGATAAAATTCTTCTGTGGGTGGCGCTTAGCTTCTTCTTCTGTCAACTGCCCAGCTCGAACCAAGGCACCTACCAATGAATGGTCATTGGTCAGCTGACTGTATTCTCCATCGCGTACCAAGCCAATTCGTGAGTCTCCAATATGGGCATAAATCATTTGCTGATCAATGATAACAACAGCTTCTAAGGTTGTCCCCATACCACGGTATTCCTCTGTCTGACCCAACTCATGAATCTTTTGATTCTCTTGCTCTAAGATGACAGCAAACCATTCACGAACATCATTTAAGGTATGAATTTGTGTATCGACCCATGAAATACCCAAATCTGTAGCTGCCATTTCGCTAGCAATATGTCCTGCCCGATGACCGCCCATACCATCTGCTAAAACAATCAAATCAATGCCAGCTCGGTTTGTATAGCGATTGACATAATCTTGATTGTTGGTGCGTTTCTGACCTACGTCTGTTAGTAATGAAATTTCCATTTGGATCATTTCCTCCTCTTATGATATTCGCTGAAATTGGCTGATAAAGAATCCATCACTACCATATCGTTCTGGAGTGATAAGGATGCAGCCATCTTGCAAAATATCTTTTCTTTTATGTTCTAATCTTACCTGTTTAAAGTTAGGATGTTTAGCTAGAAAAGCCTCCACCACTTGTTGATTTTCTTCTGCTACAATTGTGCAGGTACTATAGGCTATTATACCACCTTTTCGAAGACTTTGACAAACATTGTCCAATATCTCTAATTGTATTTGCTGCAATCTTTCAAAATCCACCACTTCCTTATTGTACTTAATATCTGGCTTACGGCGTAAAAGACCAAGCCCTGAACAAGGTGCATCTACCAAAATCTTATCGAAAACATCTGCTCCAAAGTGTTGAAAAACTTCCCTCGCATCTAGCTTTTTTGTCACTACTTTATCGGCTAGACCGAGCCTCTCTGCATTTTGCTCAATCAGGGCTAACTTATGATCATATAAATCAAGGGCTGTGACCGTTCCTGTCGTCAGATAACTGGCAATATGAGTGGTCTTTCCACCTGGGGCTGCACAGGCATCAAGTACTGCTTCATGGCCCTGCAGATGGAGTGTTGGTGCAACCAGTTGGCTACTCTCATCTTGAATCGTGATTCGCCCTTCAGCAAAGGCTTTTGACCCTGCAAAATGCCCAGTTAGCTTGACCAAGCCAACATCGGACAGAAGGGATGCTTCTGCCTGTAACTCCTCTTGTAATTCGTTCAAATCCTGGGAATTGACCACACGAACACTTGCTTTATTACGGATGAGTAGGCTTTCAAAAATCTGAATCGCCCGCTCCTTTCCGTATTCATCTATCACTTTTTTCACTAACCACACAGGTAAAGAATACTGAATGGATAGGCGCTTATTTTTCCGTTTGATAGTAGTGATATCTGGCAGTTCATTATCCAGCAATTTTCTTAAAATTGCATTAACAAATTTGTCTGCTCCACGACTTTTCTTTGCTAATTCAACTGCTTCATGGACGATAGCATGGTTGGGAACTTTATCCAAATACAAGATCTGATACAAGCTCAGCATGAGCAAGTGATAGACCCAAGAGTCTAACTTCTCTCGATCTTCAATCACATGTGCCAAATACCACTCAAGGGTTATTTTCCGCGTCACTGTACCATAGACCAATTCAGTCACAAATCCCTTGTCTTTTTCTGACAATGAAGAGGAGGTCAGAGCCTGATTGAGGGCAAGATTAGAGTAAGCTCCTTCGCTAAATACCTGCCCTAAAACCCTTAAGGCTAGACCTCGTGCTGTTTCTTTTTTATTCACCAAAGCGATCTCCTACTGCTAACTGACGACCGAATCCATTTAAGAAGTCAGTAATCCCCATTTTAGGTTTGCCTGCTGGCTGAACTGTTTTTAGACGAATGGCTCCCTCACCTGTCGCAATGCACAAACCTTTCTTGCTAAGCCCAATAATCTCACCTGGTCTCCCTGACCCTTCCGCTAGACTAGCTTCATAAATCTTGAAACGTTCGCCATTTAAAAGCGTATGCGCCACCGGCCAAGGATACATCCCACGGATATGATTAAAAATCTGACGATTGGTCTTGGTCCAATCAAGACGCTCTTCCTCAGGACTGATATTTGGTGAAAAGCTTACTTGACTTGGATCCTGAGCTTCTGGTTTTAGGTCACCAGCCACATAGGCAGGGAGATATTCCAACAATAAATCCCGTCCTTCAATCGCTAACTTTTCAAACAAGGTTCCTACATTGTCCTCATCTGTGATTGCAATCGCACGTTTGGCAATCATGTCCCCCGCGTCCATCTCCTTGACCATTTCCATGAGGGTCACCCCAGTCTCCGTCTCTCCATTGATAAGAGCATAGTGAATGGGCGCTCCACCTCTGTATTTAGGAAGGAGTGAAGCATGAACATTGACTGCAAAAGATACGCTATTTAAAAGTCTTGTTGGTAAAAATTGCCCAAAAGCTGCCGTGACAATCCCATCTGCACCAAGCTGTTCTAATTCTTCTAACTCTCGACTTCCAGATAATTTTTCTGGTTGATAGACTGGCAAATCATAGGACAAAGCCACTTCTTTGACTGGGGTCATTCGGATTTCCTTTTTTCTGCCAACCGCACGATCTGGCTGCGTTACCACTGCTAAAATTTCATACCGGCTATCTTCCAATACCCCCTTTAGGACTGTCGCTGAAAAATCAGGTGTCCCCATAAAAATCAATTTTGTCATGTCCATACTCCTTATCTATTCCATACTTCAAAAGTTACAATCTATTCTATTATACCATTTTTTAGCCCATTTCTTTGTTCCAAACACATCGAAACCTCAAGATGTGAGGACGTCAAGAGCAAAGTAAAAATAGGAGATTTACGACGTGTTCGATGAACACGAGGAAATC
>NZ_JBUEQR010000035.1:0-55811 GCF_054968985.1 Streptococcus sp. 1F3
AGAACTGATGATGTTGAGATAGATAGCCTGTGTGCAATATGTGTCATTGCTTGGTTTTCGATGAGTAATTGGGCAATCTTCTGGTTAACTGCGACAGAGATTTGATGGTTTTTCTTAACAAGAGGAGTTTCAGCGACCGCTATTTTCCCACATTCCTTGCACTTGAAACGACGTTTTTTAAGACGGATAAGTAGAGGATAGCCAGCAGTTTCTAGATAGGGGATTTTGGAGGCTTTCTGGAAATCGTATTTAGCCATTTGTCCCTTGCAGGAAGGGCATTTAGGGGCTGTGTAATCTAAGTGACCGTGGAGTTCGAAGTGAGTTCCCATATCAAATTCATCAGTGATAAGGATATTTTTGTCTTTAATTCTGAGAAAATTTGTGATAAGATTTAGTTGTTCCATATGACCCTTTCTAATGAGTAGTTTGGTTGCTTTTCATTATAAGTCATATGGGACTTTTTTTCTATACTCAAAAAGGCTCCATAATCTCTACAGTGGATTTACCCACTACAGAAATTATAGAGCCTCTTTACAAAGCTATTGGTCTAGATTTGAGAGTACTTTTATAGTTCTTTCGTTTCCTTTTAGTACTAGGCAAGGAGCTACAGGCTGTATTGGGTATGGCAAGGAGTATGGCTACAATTTTTTAATCATGACCAAGCAAGGATTTTGAGGTTCCCATAAAGTTGGAAAGACTTCGAGTTTTACAAAGCCACAGGATTTGTAAAAAGAAACGGTCTGATCATACTCTTTATAGTGCCCTTCATCTACAGTTTTAACCTGTAGGTAGGAATAATCTTGCCGGGCTTCTTCTTCTAGTGCCTCGATCAATAGCTTTCCAATACCTTTGCGGTGGTGCGCTTTTTTTACCCCCATACAATGGATAACTCCACAATCTTTAGATGAATTGGTCAAGTTTATAAAGGCGACTGCTTCATGGTCCTCATAGGCAGCCCAAAGTGGCAACCTCGTCCCATCTTGGACATACTTTTGTGTACTTTCAGGCAAGCCAAACCACTCGGGTAAATCAGCCAGGACTTCTTTGATAATGCGAGCTTTTTCAGTAGGATTTGTCACAGTTCTAATATTCATTTTTGCTCCTTTGTGAGAGGTTTGTGCAGAAAATTCTCTCTAAAAATAGAGTAGGTTCCTCTTTTCTTTTTGTTGGTTTGTTAAGGTTATCATTTGGCTCATAGCTTAATGGACAGATTCGCAAGATAATCGCTACCAAATACACTTAAACGATTATTTTTATCCTTAGATTCATAAAAATCAATCATGGCAAATCCTTGTTTCAGCTGACCTCTGATTTGTTCTTCTAAAGTGTGGCTAAACTCATAACCATCATCTGGATTAATGCTTAGCTGTCCAGTAGCTTCTAGCTGTCTGGAATTAAAGGGAAGATGATAGGTTAAAGATAACTCTTTTTCAGGCTGCTCCCAAACCTCCTCACCATCATACATGTAAATCCAAGGATTCATATAACCTACCATCAGCAACCCTCCTTTTTTCAAAACTCTATAGGCTTCACGCCACATCGTATCCAAATTTTCAATATAAACATTGGATACAGGACAAAAAATAATATCAAACGACTGATCATCAAAGGGGAATGTCTTCGTCATATCTGCCTGAACCGTTATCAGTGATAGCCCCTCTCTATTTGCGACCTGTCTATCTTTTTTCAGCTGTGATTCTGAAAAATCCATAATGGTCGTCTCATAGCCATTCATAGCAAAGACTGGTCCTTGCTGCCCTCCTCCACAGGCTAAACCTAAAAGTTTCTTACCTGGTGCTTTTTCAAACCATGATAAAGGAACGCTAGCTCCAACTGTTAGAGCTACTGCCATCGGTTTCCCCTTCATTGCTGTTAACTCCTCATGACTATAAGGAATTGTATAGGGGACTGTTTGCCTGCTTGATACGCGATTCCATCTTTTTTGGTTTTCAAGAATATATTCTGCCATTATTCTTTCCTCCTTCGTGTTTAAGAGTTCTCTTTCATAATAGAATTGTCTACACTTCATTATAGCATTTTTTTAATTTAGGAAGAAAAGGTGAAATAATGGGATTCGTAAGGACTTTTTGAAATCTCAATGACTTCTGTCTTTTTCTTTTTAATTTTCCTTTTCCTTCTTTTGTTTTTCGGCTAAAATATGATAAAATAAACAGGATACGTGGTTTTGTGCAAAGTTGAGTTTGGGAGCTTCCTAGGCTGACCTTTGTAGAAAACACGTTATCCTCTTTGAACAAAAAAGAATGGACTTTAGGTGTCTACTTTTGATGTTTTAGAGAATAGTTTAAAATTAGGAGATGCAAATGGTAAAACAAACATTTGAAATGGTTTTTGCGGGTCGTCCTCTGGTAGTTGAGGTCGGTCAGGTCGCAAAACAGGCAAACGGTAGCGTCGTTGTCCGCTACGGTGAAAGTACAGTTCTAACTGCCGCTGTCATGTCTAAAAAAATGGCAACAGGGGATTTTTTCCCTCTTCAAGTCAATTATGAAGAAAAGATGTATGCGGCAGGAAAATTCCCAGGTGGCTTTAATAAACGTGAAGGACGTCCGTCAACAGATGCAACCTTGACTGCCCGTTTGATTGACCGCCCGATTCGTCCTATGTTTGCAGAAGGGTTCCGTAATGAAGTGCAGGTCATTAATACCGTTTTATCGTATGATGAAAATGCAAGTGCACCGATGGCAGCGATGTTTGGTAGCTCACTAGCTTTGGCTATCTCGGACATTCCATTCAACGGCCCGATTGCTGGTGTCCAAGTCGGTTATGTAGATGGTGAATTGATTCTCAACCCGACGCAAGATCAGGCTGAGCATTCCTTGCTTGAATTAACTGTAGCAGGAACCAAAGAGGCTATTAACATGGTGGAGTCTGGAGCAAAAGAATTGTCAGAAGAAATCATGCTCGAAGCCCTACTCAAAGGTCATGAGGCTGTGAAAGAACTGATTGCATTCCAAGAAGAAATCGTGGCTCAAGTCGGTAAGGAAAAGGCAGAAGTTGAACTCCTCCATGTGGATGAAGACTTGCAAGCTGAAATCATTGCAGCTTATAACAGCGATTTGCAAAAAGCAGTCCAAGTAGAAGAAAAATTGGCTCGTGAAGCTGCAACCAATGCGGTGAAAGATCAGGTAACAGCTGTCTATCAAGAAAAATATGTAGAGCATGAAGAATACGATCGGATTATGCGTGATGTGGCAGAGATTCTGGAGCAGATGGAGCACGCAGAGGTGCGTCGCTTGATTACAGAAGACAAGGTTCGTCCAGATGGTCGCCGGGTAGATGAAATCCGTTCACTAGAAGCAGCTGTAGACTTTTTACCACGGGTGCATGGTTCTGGTCTCTTTACTCGTGGACAAACGCAAGCCTTGTCTGTGTTGACCTTGGCACCGATGGGAGAGACGCAAATTGTGGACGGTTTGGACCCTGAGTACAAAAAGCGCTTCTTACACCATTATAATTTCCCTCAATACTCAGTAGGGGAAACAGGACGTTACGGTGCACCAGGTCGCCGCGAAATTGGTCATGGTGCTCTCGGTGAACGCGCTCTTCTTCAAGTCTTGCCGAGCCTTGAAGAGTTCCCTTATGCGATTCGTTTGGTTGCAGAAGTGCTTGAGTCAAACGGTTCTTCTTCACAGGCTTCTATCTGTGCAGGAACCCTCGCCCTTATGGCAGGTGGTGTCCCGATCAAGGCACCAGTAGCAGGAATTGCTATGGGCTTGATTTCAGATGGGACCAATTACACTGTCTTGACAGATATTCAAGGTCTCGAAGATCACTTTGGTGATATGGACTTCAAGGTAGCAGGAACGCGCGACGGAATTACAGCCCTACAAATGGATATCAAGATTGAAGGGATTACGGCGGAAATCTTGCAAGAAGCTCTCGCACAAGCAAAGAAAGCCCGCTTTGAAATTTTGGATGTGATTGAAGAAGCCATTCCAAGTGTTCGTCCAGATTTGGCACCGACTGCGCCTAAGATTGACACCATTAAGATTGATGTTGATAAGATTAAGATTGTCATCGGTAAGGGTGGCGAAACCATCGATAAGATTATCGCAGAAACAGGCGTGAAGATTGATATTGATGAAGAAGGGAATGTGGCTATTTACTCAAGCGATCGCGATGCGATTAACCGCGCTAAAGAAATCATCGCAGGCTTGGTACGTGAGGCAAAGGTTGATGAAGTCTATCGTGCGAAGGTTGTCCGGATTGAAAAATTTGGTGCCTTTGTCAATCTTTTTGATAAGACCGATGCCCTTGTGCATGTATCTGAAATGGCCTGGACCCGTGTCAACCGAGTAGAAGATTTGCTACAAATCGGTGATGAAGTGGATGTTAAGGTAATCAAAGTGGATGAAAAGGGACGTGTGGATGCATCGATGAAAGTCCTCTTACCTCGTCCTGAAAAAGTGGCAGAGAGTGAACCAAGAGAAAAATCAGACCGCCCACGTCGCCCGAGGGAACAAAAAGACAAGGGAACCTTTGGTGAGTTTAAATTTCATAAGGTAGAAAAATAAGGGAGAAAAAAGATATTTTAAGAGGTCTCAAATACCGCTACTTCTTTATGTCTTAGTTGGGCTATTGAGAGCGACTCCCTTACTGCTGATAGCTACAAGATGGTCTAGGCTTGTAAAATAATGATGTTCAAGATTTTATAAGCCAAATACCTACTGCGTACATAGACATTGTGAGGCTGAGCACTTTTGCCCAGCCTTATCCATAATAAAGGAGAAAAAATGGGTTGGTGGAAAGACACCATTGAGATTGTAAAAGAAAAAGATCCGGCAGCACGAACAACGCTGGAGGTCATTTTGACCTATCCGGGGGTGAAAGCCTTGGCTGCTCATCGGCTGTCTCATTTCTTGTGGCAGCATGGCTTTAAGTTGCTGGCTCGTATCCATAGTCAGTTCTGGCGTTTTTGGACCCAGATTGAAATCCATCCAGGTGCTCAGATTGCAAGTGGTGTCTTTATTGACCACGGAGCAGGCTTGGTAATTGGGGAGACAGCTGAGGTTGAGTCAGGTGTCATGCTCTATCATGGGGTAACCCTTGGTGGAACGGGGAAAGACTGTGGCAAGCGTCACCCGACCGTCCGAAAAGGAGCCCTCATTTCTGCCCATTCCCAAGTCATTGGGCCGATTGAAATTGGTGAAAATGCCAAGGTTGGTGCAGCAGCGGTTGTCTTGTCTGATGTCCCTGCAGATGTGACGGTTGTTGGGATGCCTGCAAAAATCGTTCGCATTCATGGAATAAAAGATGAGCAGGCCATTCGTCCCTTGCAAGAAGCAAGGGAAGCAAGCTATTATTCCGCTAAGTTATAGGCACAAGAGACAGCCATGAGCGATGTTACTAGAAGACTTTTTCCGAGCTTTTAGTCCGAACTCAATTAAATCCAAGCTACAAAGCCCGTAAAAAACTTAAAGTGAAAATAGCCAGCTAGCTATCGCTAATAAACTGTATTTCAACACGTTTATGTTGTGTTCTTTTTCACACAGTGCTTAGATTAAATTTAATCCCTCCATCGCTTATTTATTTTTATTGAATATAAAAATAAACGAAGAGACCATCATTTACAAACCAAAGGACTATAGTATGATTACAATTTACGATACGATGACACGGAGCCTCCGTGAGTTTGTACCCTTGGAGCCTGGGAAGGTCAGGATGTATGTCTGCGGACCAACCGTCTATAATTATATCCATGTCGGGAATGCCCGTTCAACCGTAGCTTTTGATACGATTCGGCGTTATTTTGAGTACCGTGGCTTTGAGGTGACCTATATTTCCAACTTCACCGATGTTGATGATAAGATTATCAATCGGGCTAAGGAAGAGGGAGTGACCCCGCAGGAAATCGCAGAGAAATATATCGCAGCCTTTACTGCTGATGTGGAACAGTTAGGTGTCAAACCTGCAACCAAGCATCCCCGTGTTATGCACTTTATGGATGAGATTGTGGCCTTTATTGAGGAATTGATTGCAAAGGGTTATGCTTATGAAGTAGCAGGAGATGTCTATTTCCGAGTAGAGAAGTCACAGAACTATGCAGCCTTAGCCAATAAGAGCTTGGAAGACTTGGTGTTAGGAGCTAGTGGACGGACAGATGAGGAAACCGCTCGTAAGGAACATCCTGCCGATTTTGCCCTCTGGAAATCAGCCAAAGCAGGTGAGATTTCTTGGGATAGTCCTTGGGGTGCGGGGCGACCGGGCTGGCATATTGAATGCTCGGTCATGGCGACAGAACTCTTAGGAGATACTATTGATATTCATGGAGGTGGGGCGGATTTGGAATTTCCTCACCATACCAATGAAATTGCTCAGTCAGAGGCAAAGACAGGTCACACCTTTGCTAACTACTGGATGCACAATGGCTTTGTCAATATCAATAATGTTAAGATGTCTAAGTCCTTGGGGAATTTCGTCACGGTTCACGACGCCCTTGAAAGGGTGGATGGACAGGTCTTGCGCTTCTTCTTTGCGACCCAGCATTACAGAAAACCGATGAACTTTACTGAAAAAGGGGTGGCAGATGCTGCAGTTAATCTCAAGTATTTGAAACATACCTATGAACAAGCCTTTATAGATAAGGTAGATCTAGAGCGCTTGGCAATTTTTGAAGATCAATTCTGCCAGGCTATGGATGAAGATTTTAATACTGCAAATGGGATTACAGTTGTATTTGACTTTGCCAAGTGGATTAACTCAGGTAATTATAATTTAGCTGTCAAACTAGCATTTGAGAAGATGTTAGCAGTCTTTGGAATTGTCTTTGAAGAAGAAGTGCTTGATAGTGAGATTGAGGCCTTGATTGAGCAACGCCAAGCGGCGCGAGCAGCAAGGGATTTTGCAACAGCAGACAGTATTCGCAATCAGCTGGCAGCGCAGGGAATCAAGCTCCTCGATACCAAAGATGGAGTGAGGTGGACACGTGATTGATGTAACCCTCATCAATGGGATTGCCTTAGCCTTTGAGGGAGATGCAGTATATTCAATGTATATTCGCAGACATTTGATTTTTAAGGGATTGACCAAAGCCAATCAACTACACAGAGAGGCGAATCGTTATGTGTCGGCAAGGGCTCAAGCTAGCCTGATTTCTCAAATGTTAGAGACCGATTTTTTGACAGAAAAAGAAGTCGATATCTACAAGCGAGGACGCAATACCAATAGCCACACCAAGGCAAAAAATGCAGACGTTGTAACCTACCGCATGTCTACTGGATTCGAAGCGGTCCTAGGCTATCTCCATATGACAGAGCAAATCGAGCGTTTAGAAGAAGTGATTGCTTGGTGTATTGAACATGGATAGGAGATCCTATGCAAGCTGAACAATTTTTTTCAAACAAGGGTAAAATGAAAAGTAGCAGGGAAGCCCTCCATTTATTGGACAGTCAAGAGGCACTAGCCTTTTTTCCAGTGGCTACGATTGTCGATACCCCTATTCATCAGCCTGACCAGCTTAGCTTTCCCTTAGCAAATGGAAAATGGCTATTGGTCGATCAGGAGGTCTTGACAGAGCGGGAACGTTACTTGTTATCCCTTTCATCTGATGATGGAGCTTATACTCGTCATCCTTGGTATCAATTCTTGGTTAAGGGAACGGGACCAATTCCTCAAGAGCTTAGCTCTGTGCAGTGGATTCATGTGCACCATTCCCTATCGGCACTTGAAGAAAAAGAGGAGCTAGAAGCCTGGCTTGAAGTGATGCGTTCCTTATTGCCCCACCGTGTAGCAGATTTTCAGGTAACAGCCCATGATACAGTTTTTGTACTGGTTCAAAGCACTTTTATCCCCATTCAGGAGCTCTTAGCTGATACCTTATCTACCATGGAATTTGACTTTGGCTTAAAATTAACGATTTTGGTTGGGCAAATGTGGTCGCAAGTAACACAAGAGAATTTGGTAGGGCTGTTTCAAGCAGAACACCAGCTCTTTATCACATGGCAGCAACGTTTTCAATCTTCTAGGGTTCTTTCCTTTGGCCAGCTCTTTCTGTGGGGGCAGGGACAGGAAATTGCGCTTGGTCCCTTGCGCTATCAACTGGCACAGATGATTCACCAGCAAGAACAGTTGGCTGATAGCATTCTTGCCCTATGGGAGGAGGCTGCGGTAGTGACCAAGGCTGCTCAACGTCTCTATGTTCATCGCAATACACTTCAGTATCGCCTTGAAAAGTGGCTGGATATCAGTGGTCTTCAACTTCGTAATTTGACAGACTTGGCGCTCTGTTATCAGATTATCTTGGAAGACGGACAATAACAAATAGGGATTATAGTTGTTTAGTTTACTTTTAGTACTAGGCAACGAGCTGCAGGCTGTACTGGAGTACGGCAAAGCGAGTTAACGAAGTAATAAAAGTTAAACTAAATGAGTATATAATCATTCAGTGGATTAGGCAATCCTTGGCTTCAAATTTGTTATACTCTTTAAAAAATCAAAAGGATACTTGGTCAATTTGCCTCGGTGAAGGCTCGTTCTACCTTGGGCTTCGATTATAAGGAAATGAGCGGTGCTACTTTCATCTCCAACCTTTCACAATTCTTAATGGTGAAAGCTAGTCTACTTTTGATTTTTATTGAGTATGAATCGCTTTTTTCACGCTCTCGTATCTTGGGAATTGAACTCGAGCTAAAAGCTCGGAAAAAAGATAGGCTTCCTTGGGTTCATCGAACCCTACGTCAACCTCCTATTTTTCGTTCGCTTTTTTTACGCTCTCGTATCTTGGGAATTGAACTCGAGCTACGAGTTGTGCAAAAAAGATAGTTTTTCCTAGAACCAAGGTTCTGCGTCAAAACTCCTATTTTGCTTTGAGTTTTTCACGGGCTTGGTATCTTGGTGTAATTGAACCCGCCCTAAACTCTTTGCGAAAAAGATAGATTGTTTTGTGTTCATCGAACACTGCATCAATCTCCTATTTTGCTTTGAGTTTTTCACGGGCTTTGTATCTTGGTGTAATTGAACCCGCCCTAAACTCTGTGCGAAAAAGACAAATTCTCCTAGAAACTAAAGTTTCTTCGTCAAATTTTCTATTTTCGCTTTGAGTTTTTCACGGGCTTTGTATCTTGGTGTAATTGAACCCGCCCTAAACTCTTTGCGAAAAAGATAGATTGTTTTGTGTTCATCGAACACTGCATCAATCTCCTATTTTCGCTTTGAGTTTTTCACGGGCTTTGTATCTTGATTTAATTGAACTCGAGCTAAAAGCTCGGAAAAAAGATAGGCTTCCTTGGGTTCATCGAACCCTACGTCAACCTCCTATTTTTCGTTCGCTTTTTTTACGCTCTCGTATCTTAATGTAACTGAGTTCAGCCTAAAACCTCGGAAAAAAGATAAATCTTATTGGTTGCCAAGCAACCTGCTTCGATTTCCTATTTTTCATTCGGTTTTTTAACGGCTTCACATCTTAATTGAACTCGAGCTACGAGTTGTGCAAAAAGATAGTTTTTCCTAGAACCAAGGTTCTGCGTCAAACCTCCTATTTTGCTTTACTCGTTTCACGCTCTCGTATCTTGTGCAACTTGTACAAATTGTTTTTTTCTTTTTGTTCAATTTGACTGGAGACAAATAAAACGTTTTCATTTATACTAGAATAGTAAAAGAAAGCGAGGTTTGAACATGGTTCAACTAAATTTAAAAAATATCTACAAAAAATATCCAAACAGTGAACATTATTCCGTTGAAGATTTTAACCTAGACATCAAAGACAAGGAATTTATCGTATTTGTTGGTCCGTCAGGGTGTGGGAAATCAACGACACTTCGTATGATTGCAGGTCTGGAAGATATTACGGAAGGTGAAGCCTATATTGATGATGTGTTGATGAATGATGTAGCACCAAAAGACCGTGATATTGCCATGGTATTCCAAAACTATGCCCTTTATCCGCACATGACTGTATTTGACAACATGGCTTTCGGTTTGAAATTGCGCAAATATAGTAAGGAAGAAATAAAGAAACGTGTGGAAGAGGCAGCTACGATTCTTGGCTTGACTGAATTTTTGCAAAGAAAACCTGCTGACTTGTCAGGTGGACAGCGCCAGCGTGTGGCAATGGGGCGTGCAATCGTTCGTGATGCAAAAGTATTCTTAATGGACGAACCCTTGTCAAACCTAGATGCGAAATTACGTGTATCGATGCGGACAGAAATTGCGAAAATCCACCGCCGTATCGGTGCTACCACTATCTACGTAACCCATGACCAGACCGAAGCGATGACCCTTGCGGATCGGATCGTCATCATGAGTGCCACTAAGAATGAGGCAGGTACAGGAACAATTGGACGTATCGAACAAATCGGTACACCAGAAGAATTGTACAATGCCCCTGTGAATAAATTTGTCGCAAGCTTTATTGGAAGCCCAGCAATGAATTTCTTCAATGTGACCTTGAAAGACGGTGTCTTATCAGACGGAGAGAGCTTCTCACTTCGCTTGCCAGAAGGTCGCAGAAAGCATTTGGAAGAAAAAGGATATGATGGAAAAACCCTTACACTCGGTATCCGTCCAGAAGATATCAAGGCTTCTCAATTAGAATTAGATGCCTATCCTGAAAGTATCGTGACTTCAGAAGTGGTTGTATCAGAGTTGCTTGGGGCAGAGTCTATGCTCTATAGTCGGGTCGGATCAACAGAGTTTGTATCTCGTGTAGATGCACGTGATTTCCACAAACCGGGTGAAAAAGTACGCCTAGCCTTCAATTTGAACAAGGCACACTTCTTTGATAATGATACCAACAAGGCTATCGTCTAAATTCCCTCTATTTATTGAGATATTAGATAACCCTCCCCACTAAATGATGGGGAGGGTTGTTGGTTTATGAAGAGATGGGGGAGATATAGCTGTTTATACTCTTTAAAAATCAAAAGAATGCTTCGTCAACTTGCCTTGGCGAACGCTCATTCTACCTTCGGCTTCGATTATAAGGAAATGAGCGGTGCTAATCACATTTCCAACCGTTCATAATTCTTAATTGTGAAAGCTAGTCTACTTTTGATTTTTATTGAGTATTCGTTTAGCTCTTCGTATATTGCTCATAAAAATCAACTTTCAGCTGGATAAAGGCTTCTATATCATGGAGAAGTTGGAAGAGGGTTGCCCGTGCTTCAAATTCTTCTCGTGTCTGAGGGAGTGGTCGTTCGCGAAAGGTCTGGTGAAAGAGTTCAATGTCGTCTAGGAGTTCATGCCCGGGATTTTGCCTACTTAATTGGAGAGCTGTTCGTTCAAAAAGGCTAGCTAGAATTACGGCCTCGTGGCTCTCAAGTGAAAAGGTATTGATATTGTGAGCCATGGTACGCAGAATCTTATTTTGTGCGAGGCGCATTTCAAAGTAATGGACCTGGTAGTTGGTTTGGTGGAAGACTTGGTTGTGGCGATCGAGGTAGACAACATCAAGGGCTTTTTGAAGGGTGTGATCTAGTTGGGTAATCAGTTGTGCTTCATTGCGCCCATCTCCTGTCAGTAAAAATGTTTGAAAACGCAGAAGAATGGCTTTTAGTCCTTGTTCTACTTCCTCGTGGAAGACTTGGATTTGCTTGTCTTGTGAAGGCATATAGAGATTGGCGAGAAGAGCAATCCCAGCGCCGATTAAAAAGAGGGCTAACTCATTACCTAAGAGGATCAGTGAAGTAGACTTTTCTAAAAATAGGTGGGTTACTAGAACTGTACAAGGGGCAATACCTGCAGTCAGATTTGCCTTGTAGGCGAGTGGGACGTAGAGGAGGAGATAGAGCCCCAGCGTTAGTAGATGAAAGCCAAAAAGTGAGAAGGCAAGACTTGCAATAGCAAGGGCTAGAATGGTTGACCAAAGCCTTGCCCAAGCTGTTTTGAGTGAAGCACGCCTAGTGTCTAAAATACTTAAAATGGCAATGATTCCCGCAGAGGTAGCATAAGATAGCTGTAAAAAATCAGCCAAAGCAATCGCGATACAGGTTGCAAGCACTAGTTTAATCGTTCGATGAAGTAAAGGCATAGTTGTCTCCTAAATACAAATTTAATGTAAAATAACAGTATAGTATTATTGTAGCATACAGTTGAAGGATTTGTTTAAGGTTTTTGTGTCTTGGTTTAATTGAACTCGAGCTACAACTCACTGAAAAAAAGACCAATCTCATTGGTTGCCAAGCAACCTGCTTCGATTGTCTATTTTTTCTAGGAGTTGTTTAACGCTCTCGTATCTTAATTGAGTTCAGCCTAAAACCTCGGAAAAAAGATAAATCTCATTGGTTGCTAAGCAACCTGCTTCGATTTCCTATTTTTCAGTCGGTTTTTTCACGGCTTCACATCTTAATTGAACACGGGCTAAAAGTTCGGAAAAAAGATAAACAATGACTAAGAGACAGAACTTGTTTAATTGGCGGTAGCTAGCTGACTATTCCCTGCATTTCATTTGTGACTAGCCTAGCTATCTTCGCCGGGGTCTCGCAACGAAGTTTGCTCGACCACCTATTTTTCATTCACTTTTTATACGCCCTTGTATCTTGGTTTCATGGTATAATAAAAGCATGAAACAAATAGAAGAAAATGATATCGTTTATGGCGTGCATGCAGTGATGGAGAGTTTGGAGGCGAATGTTGGTCACAAGCTCTATCTCCAAGATGACTTGCGCGGAAAAAATGTGGATAAAATCAAGGCTATGGCGGCTGAAAAAAAGGTGTCTATTTCCTGGACCTCTAAGAAACATTTGTCTGAGATGACTGTAGGAGCTGTTCATCAAGGATTTGTCTTACGGGTATCAGCATTTGCCTACCAGGAGTTGACAGATATTTTAGAAAGGGCAGAGCGAGAGGAAAATCCGCTGATTTTGATTTTGGACGGTTTGACGGATCCCCATAATTTTGGCTCAATTTTACGGACAGCGGATGCAACACAGGTAGCAGGTATTATCATTCCGAAGCATCGTGCGGTTGGGGTAACCCCTGTTGTTGCTAAGACTTCAACAGGGGCGGTGGCTCATGTTCCCATTGCTCGGGTGACCAATCTAAGTCAGACCCTTGAGAAATTAAAAGAGGAGGGCTTTTGGATCTTTGGGACGGATATGAATGGTACTCCCAGTCATAAGTGGAATACGGCAGGCAAACTAGCTCTCATCATAGGTAATGAGGGTAAGGGGATTTCTGCCAATATTAAAAAGCAGGTCGATGAGATGGTGGCTATCCCTATGAAAGGGCATGTCCAGAGTTTAAATGCTAGTGTGGCTGCGGCTGTGCTGATGTATGAGGTGTTTCGGAAGAAAGTATAAGGCTACAACTAGTTGCTTGGAAGGAGATATATGGATCAATTTAAAATCGTGACGGATTCGACGGCAGATTTACCGGTAGAATGGGCAGAACAATATCATCTGGATATTGTGGGACTGACTGTGGAGTTGGACGGTGTCGTATATGAAACCGTTGGAGAGAATCGCTTGACTAGTGATGTTCTGTTAGAAAAAATGCTGGCTGGAGGACAACCGACGACTAGTCAAGTCAATGTCGGACAGTTTGAGTGTTTATTTAGAGAGGCTGCAAAGGCTCATCAAGCAGTCCTATATCTCGCCTTTTCTGCTGCCTTGTCAGGAACCTATCAAAGTGCCGTCATGGCACGTGCATTGGTCTTAGAGGATTATCCCCAAGCAGTGATTGAAGTGCTTGATACCAAAGCAGCTACCTTGGGAGAGGCTTATCTTGTACTACAAGCAGCAAAAGCACGGGAGGCAGGTGTGTCTCTGCCTGATACGATTGCTCTTATTGAGGACTTGATTCCTCGTCTACGGACGTACCTCTTGGTCGATGATTTACAGCACTTAGTGCGCGGAGGTCGTCTGTCAAAGACGGCGGCTCTTATTGGTGGCTTAGTCAATATCAAGCCCTTAATTTCGATTGATAGCAATGGAAGCCTTGTCTCCATCGCTAAACTTCGTGGCAAGAAGAAAGGGATAAGAGAGATGGTTTCCTTAACGCTTGGGCACTTGGATGCTTCCTGCGTTATGGTAGCCTATACTGGTGATAGAAAAGCAGCGGAGCAGGTTCGAGATACCCTGCTAGCAGATCCACAGGTGGAGCAAGTCATCATGGAGCCTTTGGGACCGATTATTGCGAGCCATACAGGAACAGGTTCCTTAGCGATTCTGTCCGTTGGTACAGACAGGCGATGAGTCGCTTTTCTTTCTTTGGATAAAAGAAAACGTTTTCTAAAAGGAGATAAAATGAAACGATTATTATCAGCTTATGCAAGTGATCTACAAATGATGTCTGCACCGGAACTCAAGCAGAGCATTCAGGCAAGTGAAGGACGGATTTTGCTAGGAGAAACGGTGGTAACCGCAGCTCCTCTTATTGCAGGGGTTTCAAATGCAGAGATGATGGCCGCTTTTGGTTGCGATTTGCTGCTCCTCAATGAATTTGACGTCTTTAGTTGTTTTATTCAGGATTTTTATGCCTGTGACAATCCTATTGCAGAACTAAAACGCTTAACGGGTCGTCCCATTGGGATCAACCTAGAGCCAGTAGATGAAACGCAGGAGGTCATGGACGAGCAAGTTGTTCTCTCCAGTGGTCGGAAGGTCAGTCCAGCTAGCCTCCAAAGAGCTAGTGAACTTGGCGTAGACTTTATTCTATTGACAGGAAATCCCTCAACGGGAGTCTCTTTGTCCGCGATTGAAGGAGCTATTCGATTAGCAGTCCAGCATTTTAAGGGACTGATTTTTGCAGGAAAGATGCACGGAGCAGGTCTGGGAGAGGCTGTGGTTCACGAAGCAGCTTTGCTTGATTTTGTAGCAGCAGGTGCAGATGGTGTATTGATCCCAGCGGTAGGGACCGTTCCTGGTGTAAGGGAGGACATCGTGGCACCGATTGTGGAGCGAGTGAGGCAGGCTGGGGCTTTAATTGTGTCAACCATTGGTACCAGTCAAGAAAGTGCGGACAGTCAGACCGTTCGTGAGTTTGGTCTTAGCAATAAGCGCGTGGGAGCAGATATTCATCACATCGGAGATGGAAGTTATGGGCGCATGCCAGATCCTGATAATATTCTGGCTCTCAGTTTAGCAGTTAGAGGAAAACGCCATACCTACTTCCGGATGGGTCAGTCTATCCTTCGTTAGCTGGGTTCCTTTGTTGCTTATGTTAAGAAAAATCCTTTTATTTCTATTTTAGGGTTGTGCGTAGTCTAGTGGATATTACGGTATAAGAAAAGGAGAAAGCATGGGATTCTTTGAACGATTGTTTAAGAAAGTTGAAGAGGTTAATACAGGTCAAGCTAATCCAGAAAGTCTGGCAGAAGATTTGTATATTGAAGAAAAAATCTCAGAAGAAGAGGCACTTGATGCTTGGTGTAGCATGCAGCAAAGATTGTTGGTCAATGCTGTAAAAGCGGCAAGTCAAGAGGTAGAGCGGGCATTTGTTCTGGTCAATTTTAAACCAGGCGAAGAGACCTTTGAACTATTTTATCAAGTAGAAGGACGGCTCCTTCATTGGCAAGAATTAGGTGAGGAAGCCCGAACTAAAATTGAAAAACAACTCCTTCCTCAGGCATCAGAAGTTGCAAGAGCTGTGCATACGGACTTTGAGGCAGCAGGCCTGCCACATATCGCATATGCTATGTTACAGTTCGAACAGGCAACCCTGGCATGGTTTGGTCGAAGATTGGCACAAGCTACCCCTGAAGCGAATCTTACATTTGAAGTATTTTCCAATCAATGGTTTTCACTATTAGAAAGAAGGATCGGGGAGCATCCATTAGATAGTGATCGCCCCTTGCCTTATCTAGAGCTTGAGTGACGGGAATTCATACTCTTTAAAAATCAAAAGGATACTTGGTCAACTTGCCTTGGTGAAGGCTCGTTCTACCTTCGGCTTCGATTATAAGGAAATGAGCGGTGCTAATCACATTTCCAACCTTTCACAATTCTTCATTGTGAAAGCTAGTCTACTTTTGATTGTTATTGAGTATCAGTTTCCTTAGAAGGTTGATGGAGCAAAAAATCGCTAAATTCTCAAACTAAATTCCACCGTCTATCAAAGTGGAATTTAGTCTGTTAAAAATCAGAGCTTCTTTTGAGATTGTAGAAGGGTCTTTTCCTAGCTTAACAGCGATAGCCGAAAAGGGCTTCAGTTGTTCGATTCCTATTTGAATATCGTTTCGATCAGAGAGAGTAAGGTGTTTGTTTTTCATTGTCAGTTACCAACTTGTCCCAAAGTAAGTTCTACCTTATTTTCTTGTCTCAGTCCAATTTCCAGTTTTTGCGACAGACTAGAACTTACTTTGGGAATTTACAAAGGCAAAAAATCAAGAAAAAGAGAGTAGTTGGGCTTGACTTTCTCTCTTTTATTTTGATATAATGGTAGGCGGTATTGTTTACCCCATTTGAAAGGCCCCGGAACCCTTCAAATAACTTGCGGACCGGAACATCCGCCCTGTAAACAAAAACGATATTCATATAGGAGACATCATGAACAAAACAACATACATGGCTAAGCCAGGTGAAGTTGAACGCAAATGGTACGTAGTGGACGCTACTGATGTGCCTCTTGGACGCCTTTCAGCAGTTGTAGCAAGCGTTCTTCGTGGAAAAAACAAACCAACATTCACACCTCACACAGATACAGGTGACTTCGTCATTGTTATCAATGCTGAAAAAGTGAAATTGACTGGTAAAAAAGCAACCGACAAAGTATACTACACTCACTCAATGTATCCAGGTGGATTGAAATCAATCACTGCTGGTGAGCTTCGTTCAAAAAATGCAGTGCGTTTGATTGAAAAATCAGTTAAAGGAATGCTTCCACACAATACTCTTGGGCGTGCTCAAGGAATGAAATTAAAAGTATTCGTTGGTTCTGAACACAACCACGCTGCACAACAACCAGAAGTTCTTGATATTTCAGGACTTATCTAAGGAAAGGAACAATTAAAGTATGTCACAAGCACAATATGCAGGTACTGGACGTCGTAAAAACGCTGTTGCACGCGTTCGCCTTGTTCCAGGAACTGGTAAAATTACTGTTAACAAAAAAGATGTAGAAGCCTACATCCCACATGCTGACCTTCGTTTGGTTATCAATCAGCCATTTACTGTTACATCAACAGTAGGTAGCTATGACGTTTTGGTTAACGTTGTAGGTGGTGGGTATGCAGGTCAAGCAGGAGCTATCCGTCATGGTATCGCTCGTGCCCTTCTTCAAGTAGACCCAGACTTCCGCGATTCTCTTAAACGCGCAGGCCTTCTTACACGTGACGCTCGTATGGTAGAACGTAAGAAACCAGGTCTTAAGAAAGCACGTAAAGCTTCACAATTCAGTAAACGTTAATCCAAACGTTATGGGGACAACATTTGTGCCGACTTTTTGGTTCAAATTGGTTCAAATGTTTACTCGCTTAATGAATTCAATAAATTTAAGGCATCAGCATCTTGCTGGTGTCTTTTTTCGGGCATCAGCGCCAGATAATAGTTTTGCGTTGTTTGAATATTGACATGTCCCAACCGTTTTGATACATAGGTAATATCAATATCTTTTGAGAAGAGGAATGAAGCGTGAGTGTCACGCAAACCATGAAAGGTTGTTTTGGGGATTCCTAATTCTTCAAGTAGTTTAGCCAGTTTTCTAGATTGGTGGAAACCATCAGGGTCAAAGATATATCCGTTTGGTTTGACAGGAATAGATTGAATCAGGTCGTAAACTTCCTTGTTAATGGTCACATCTCTTTTTGAGTTTTCGGTTTTCAGAGATGTATCTGTTGAAGTCGGACTGATAGATTCTCTTACCTGTATGCCATATTCAAATAGATACTCAGGTTTAATCCCTAACAATTCTCCTCGCCTCATTCCTGTTTCCAGAGCTAATAAAATGAGAATATGAAATTCATCTGTGTGATTTTCTAACAAATAGGTACGTAATTTTTTGAAATCTGTAATAGATAGTGCCTTGTTCCTTTTGGTCAGTATTTTCCCTCTAGCTTTGACAAGATACAAAAAATCTGTTGAGATATAACCTCTAGCATAAGCATCACGAAGAGATGTTTTGATTTTTAACAATAATTCATGAGTTGTCTTCTTTGAGTGAGTTTCGGCGTATTTGTCAATTTTTTGTTGGACAACAATATCATTCAGGTCCTTCAATTTTATGCCTGAAAACAAATCTTCTATAATTCCCAATGCTTTGGTGTAATTCTGAAACGTTGTCTCTCTAATATCTTTTTTCTTGATAATGTAGAGCCAGTTAGAGAAGAAGTCTGGAAAGTAGGTTTCTCTATTGGCGAGATCTTTTCCCTTTCCTTTCTCTAATTCCATTTCCAAAGCCCACAAATCGGCTTCTGCCTTTGTTTTAAAGGTCTTTATCATTTTTTTGTGGTTACCGTGCTTATAAAGTGAAATTTGTGCCTTATATTTTTTACCTACCTTTACGATGCTTGCCATGAGTAATCAATCCTTTCTAAAAATTAAAAGATTGATAGCCTACCATTGAATACATTGCTATTATATATGGTTTTTGGTAGACTATCAATCTTGGGCATCATTAGACAAGGTTTTTTGCGACAAAGTCCATGAGAGCGGAACGAGTGAATTTCTCACGTTTTCCAATCATGAAACGCTTGAGAGTGTCGTTAGCTCTAAAATACTTATCGAATGATTTTGGGTCAATGCCGAGGTAATCGGCCGCTTGTTCTCTAGTCATTAAGTGGGTATAATTATAGGATTTACGTATCATTCATTATCTCCGTTCTTTGTTAGTTGTTGAAAAAGTTGATAGCTAGCTTCTTTATCATGAAACAAATCCTTATGCTCGTTCTCGTAATAGGGATTGGGGAGTTTTGACTGACCATTTTTCAGGAATAGCTCCAAATGATTATCGTAACTATACATCTCTACGAACTGTTTAGATACTTCCAGAACAAGAGCTAATCTTCTCATCAACTGTTGGTAATTATCGACTTCAGCGTTGATATGGCGTCCTTTTCGTAACTCAAGGAAAAAGTCATAGGGAGAATATGGACTCGTCACAATATAGATATTGGCCATTAAAGGTTTGTCAAAATACCTGCTACTGGCCATTACTTGTTCGTTGTAGGGGTCAAAGAGTTTTAGTAAGTCTGAATAATCAAACTGATGAGGTCGTAATTCATCTAAGATAACGACGGGTTCCATCTGATAATGTTGAAATGGGTCTCGGATAGATCCTGTAATGAAATAAGTATCATTGAATTGTTTGGCATACTTACGTGCCAACCTTGTCTTTCCAGTACCTGCCTTTCCGAATAACCAAATAACAATAGATTTCTCATTCTTCTCCCGCATTTCTTTCTGCCAATTACTAGCCTTAATTTCTAACTGTTTCAGGTGGACGGCTTCGATTTTTGCCTTGGCCTTTGCATACTGTGAGCCACTCAACTTTTGTTCAATTTCTTTCTTACTGATAACTCCTTCGTATAAGAGGTCGAGCAAATTATTGATAATGGCACTGTCGCTAATGTTGGTCTGTTTCTTGATATTCTGACTTATCTTTTCCAAGAGTTCTGTGTATTCAAAGTCTGCGACAACTTCCTTTGGGTCATAGATATGCTTATTTGAAGCAGATTTTGTGTGATGGACTAAGTAGGAGTAAGCATTATTAACACTCCCTCGCCAAGCTTCAAAGCATTGAATAGGTTGGTCGAGTAATTTTGCTAGATTATTTAGACTCCTGGCTGATTCAAATTGTAAAACAATATGAACATGTGGTTTTACAAGCTTACTGTTCTCATCTAAATCTTTGTCATGAATGATACCCGCTAGTTTTTTGGGTTTCAATTTCTCCTTTATTTTCTTGATGATGTCTGTTAAACTTTCACTTGCCAGATAGCTGACTTGCTGGGTGAACATCACATTTTTAGCTTTCAAGAATCAGTTTCTCCTTTCATAAATTGGAACTTTGGAACTAAAATTTATCTGACAAATAACAAGCCCTTGTCAGATAACTGATGAGTAGAAATGTAATAGAACCACAACCAACATGGAGCTCTTGCCTTTCGGCAAGCTCCGTTGGTTATAGAACAGTATTTCTAGCTCCCTGTCATCGTCCAGATGTTGTCTTCTTCTATCAATTCTGAGTAAGAATAATAGTGAAATAGTCCTTTTATTTCTTCTTCTAGATATTGCTTATTCTTGTTTAGAATTTTACGGGACTCTACCCCAATCGGTATGGTAAATTGAATTATGATTCCATTGGAATCAATGCAAACGCCTATGTTTTGTAATTGGAGTACTTGTTCTCCGTTTTGTAGTTTCCTAATTTTCCATAGGTGGTGATAGGCTTGCATTGTTCTCCAAAAGAATACACCGTTTCTAAAATATCGCCTGAATTCTCTTAACCAAAGGTAAAGGATATAGAGAAAAATGCCAAGGATAATGGCTGATAACCAATTCTGTACGTTTGTCATCTGTTTACCCCAGACAAAAGATATATCAAGGTACTTTTGTAGCCCTATTGGTATGTAACGAATAGCGATAAGTACAGTTTGACACATACCCAAAATGCCTAGCAAACCAAGTTGGATAGGTATAGAGCGTGTAAATTTTGTTCTCTTTAAGTTCAATTTTTTTGTACTAATTTTTTTCAATTTAGAGTCCTCCTTTTATGGTGGGAATAAGCAATGGCATGATATTTGGCGGACTAACCCCGTCAATTAACTGTACGATACCAGTGCCCTTTTCATTTGGAATCAATAGTCCCTCGTTATCTTCAAGGTCAGGAAATAGGAAGACGGAGGTCTTCTTATTGATTGGACCAAGTTGCCAAAGAAAGTTTGCTTGTTCACGAACTGCGATTGGTAAGGCATTTGTATCCATTCTCTGACTGACTAGAATTAGATGGCAAGAGGTGGTTCGACCTAACAATGCAATATTTGATAGGAGTGCAAAGAATGTTTCTTTCACTCCCTTGCTAGCTAGGGTTGTTAAAGCTAGTAATTCATCAATCACAATACAACGGTGTTGAAATATCTGATTGGGATTTTCCAACAGTTGCAGCTGTCGACTATATATCGTATCTAATTCTAGTTTTAATATAGAATTTACCTTGGCTACAAATTCATCTGATGAATAGTCTTTATTCTGATAAAGGACAGAGATACCATTGTCTAAACAGAATCTAGTAATACTGTCTGTTTTGGGGTCTACGACTTCTACATGAGCGAATTTTTTCAACACAGATAGAAGATAAGTAAGTGCGTACGATTTTCCTGACCCACTTGAACCAGCTATCAACAAATGAACAATCTTATTGAAATCGACATGAAAGCTCTTCATCAGCTCAAATTTACCATTATCTACTTGAATATCTGAAAGATTATCATAGAAAAGTCGTTCAGGAATTCCCCGAAAGAATGGGAATCTGAAAGCTCGTGAGACGTTAAAAGAGCGATTTTCCTTCTTGACAAAATAAGTCGTTGGTTGCTTTAGAAAAGTTACTTTGGGATAACCACAAGAAGATAGTATTTTGTAGATACTTTGATAAAGGTTGTTATCTAGTACATAGGAGCAAGGAATTCTTGGTATAAAATCAAGATAATCTTTACCGACTTCTAAGGAAAATGAATTAGTAGCAGATGAAATAGAGCTATTTGCTAGCCCTATTTCTAGACATTGAGTAAGCAGTTCAATATCTAAATCTACTACATTCAATTCCTGTTGTTTATTTTTCAGGAATTGCATGAATTATTCTCCTTTCTTTGCGGTCTTTGCTTGTTTGGCTCTGAAATAAACCTTGCCACGAACTTCACAGGCTTCAAGCTTTTGGAAGATAACCTCGTCAAATTGTGAGATTTTTTGAATATCATCAAACTTGACCTCGAATGGAGGATTTCCCTCTTGTACAAACCAATAGCGATAATGGAAAGTGTTACTTGGTTCACCATCTATCCAATTCTTTCGTTTATCACCTTCAGGGGATAGTGAGATAAATAGTTTGTCGAAATCAAAATATTTTTGAGCTGTATCAGTTGAATAACCGTTTTGTTGTGAATAATGGGCTTTAAATGCCATAGATATTACCTCTTTCAGCCTACCTAGGAAAAGCTATCTTTCATTAATTATTTTTTAAGAATTCTTATAATCCTATTATAAATGGAAAAGGTGAACTAAAGTTTCATGTTTTTACAGGGCATTGAGGGCTGACAATAGGCAATTTTGAAAAAATAAAAAAGAGCCTTTTTAGGCTCACGGTGTTTTAATCTACATCATCTAAAATACTATAATCAAATTTTTCAGAATAAAGTGAAGTGTGTAATGCTCCAGATTGTTTTTCTAATTGATACAAACTATATAGTCGTATATTCTCTTTATCATTATCGGATAAAAGAGTCTCTAGAAGTGTTAGAAATTTTTGCGAACTAAAATGATTGATAAATAATTTATCCTTTAATACGAGCATAGGCCGTATTTCTCCCTCATTGCTTGCCTCTCGAAATCTTGAAATGATAGTATCTTCGAAATATGTGAGAAGTTCTTTGCTGCTATCCAAACAAAAATTGTCAAATGCTGTATAAAAGGCAACATAGAATTCAATATCACTATCTAAACTCTCTGATATAGATAACCAAGTATTTGAAAAAATACTTTCTTCATTGAATAACTGTTGGATTAAGAGAGTATGGTAATTGTCTAAAGTCCTTTTGAAGAGTTTTTCAAAATAGAGTTTTAAGAAGTTGTGATTTTTACATAGTAACAATATCAGTATATTACTTACTTTCTGTATTTCTCTATTCTTAGGAACTGTTACTGTCCAAAAATTTAATAAGTTTGATGGTAGTTTTGCAAATTTACGATTTTTATGAAGTTTTTCTAATTCTTCGTGTGAGAAAAGAGTTCCATTGACTAAAATACTATACAGAATAATTCTAATTAGATAGAGTTTATCATCGTCATTGCCAAATACAATTTCACTATATTCCTCCTGATAAATATGTGCTAATGTATCCAAATCATTCAGACTTATTGAATCGTTAGCGCCATTGATTATTTGGGATAGCTTTGGTTCTTTCCAGTAGTATTCCTCTCGGTCTAGCTTAGCAATTAGTTCTTTATTGTTTTTGTAGTTTGAGGAGATATATGTTTTAAGTCGTCTTCCAATATTGGCATTTAGAAATTGTTTGATATTCATAATTGAGCTCCTTTCTAAAAAGACTCCTCTACATATTATGAGAAGTCTTATTTATGTAATGATTGTTGTTGGTGGTTCTATTCTTTTGTGTATTGTGGATAAGAAGTGAACTTATAGAAAAAGTTTGTTGTTGATAACTCGATGCTATTATTTTTATAACTAATTTCTATTGTTGTAGTAGCCGTTTCGTTTATAATCCCCTCTGAATTCTGTCCGGTTTTTGTATAATTTAGAACCATTGGAAGCGAACTGGACAAATTGTTTCTTTGACCGACATAATCCTGATAGGTATTTATTTTATTCAAATCTAACGGAGTTCCAAAACTCGAAGTACTTTCTTCCATCAGCTTAGAGGTTAATTTTTCTATATCGAATTGATATGTTCCTGAAAAGGTAATATCATATGCCAAATAATCGGGATTTGGCATAATTTCTGTTATAGTAAATGTTCCATCCTCTTTAAACTCTAATTTGCTACCATCTTTCCAAGGAGTATCGAAGTGTCCACTGGTCCATTTACCTATAATTTGAGAATTTAAATCTTTAGTTATTTTTTCGCTGATTTTTTTTGTTTGCGTATCATTCGGTAAGCTTGAAGAAGTTGGGTTTTCGTTAGTATTTGTACTACTACTTGAAGCATCTTCAGATATTTCGGAGTTTTCCTCTATTTCTTTCTCTAATTTTTTCTGAGCTTCCCTATAATCATTTTGATTTTTAGTAAAGTTCTTTGAGGTGTTAGATACAAATTTTTCGCCGTCTAAAATAAGATTGCCTTCTGCAATTTCATAATTAAAAGTAAATTCGCCTTTTTCGTCGCTACTAACCGTGATCGTCTTGTCTTTTTTGTTAATTTTTCCAGATAAAGAAAATTTCTTCTCGGATAGCTGAGTAGTTAAAAGTCCGTCTAATTCATAATATTGAATAGACATAGTTACTGTGTTATTTTCTATCTTGATTGTAGTAAGTGTATCCGATGAGGAAAAAGCTGAAGCACTGCCATATGAATTATATGTACCATCTAATTTTTTACCACAACCTGCCAAAATAGCTGATATAGCAACTAATAATATTGATAATTTTATTAATCTAAATTTCATTGTTTAACTCCTGTATTGAATATTTGTTTTCAAGCGAGAAACTATTCTTTGCAATTTTAATTTTCTATGATTGTATTTGACTCACAAAATCTAGTTATTATTCATAATAATGCAATGTGGTAGAAATTGAGTAGTTATAGTTCTTCCCAATAACTACTTGCTTTCCATAGATTGTGACAATTGCATCTGTTTGATTGTAGTTATAGATAAATAGTCCGCTATAGATATATTTTTGTTTTTCATCAATTAATTGCAACAAATGTCCTGTCTCCCCGCCGTCGTTATTTGCATATGAGGAGGCTTCGTTCAAAATAGCTCTTATAAGATTATCTGCCAAGGCTTCAGGTGTTAACTCACTTCGACTAGATACTGTATGTTGTGGCTGCATTGATTCAATGCTGTTTAATCCAGAGGTAGCATCCAGTTGTTGTCTAATTTTGGAGTTGGAATGATTATTGTATAGATAATTATATATCACATGAGAAGCAAAACTACGTTTCATATCATCGGTCATACCGAGTTTTGAAAGAGAAGAGAGGCCGATAGAGGAGCGAAACTGATTTATGTTTTGAAGTAAGCGATCAGTAAAACGGTCATTGAGAGAAAGAAGGTTGGTTGTCAATGGGGTGGAGGCTAATTGTCTGTTTGAGTTGGCATAGCTATAGGTTCCATTAGATAGTTCAGTCACTAAACTTGTTTGATTAGTACTATCAAGTAGTGCTGAATAATGAGTATTTAATGAGCCGTAACTGCTATACGCATTTGCGTTGCGAACATCTGGTAAGGTAGCTAAGAATTCATCTGCCTTTTGCTTTATGTAACTAGGAGTTCTGGTGACAGTGGTTGAAGAAGCTGTACTTGTTGAGGTTAAACTACTGCTAGGCTTGGTTGTGCTTTGTGACGAACTGCTAGGCTTGGTCGTACTTTGCGACGAACTGCTAGGCTTGGTCGTACTTTGCGACGAACTGCTAGGCTTGGTCGTACTTTGCGACGAACTGCTAGGCTTGGTCGTACTTTGCGACGAACTGCTAGGCTTGGTCGTGCTTTGCGACGAACTACTAGGTTTGGTTGAACTTTGTGACGAACTACTAGGTTTGGTTGAACTTTGTGACGAACTACTAGGTTTGGTTGAACTTTGTGACGAACTACTAGGTTTGGTTGAACTTTGTGACGAACTGCTAGGCTTGGTCGTGCTTTGCGACGAACTACTAGGTTTGGTTGAACTTTGTGACGAACTACTAGGTTTGGTTGAACTTTGTGACGAACTGCTAGGCTTGGTCGTACTTTGTGACGAACTGCTAGGCTTGGTCGTACTTTGCGACGAACTGCTAGGCTTGGTCGTGCTTGGAGGTGTTACAGTGTCTGCCACACTATACCAAGCAATCCCTTCCTGCTTCCAGCCTCTCTGAGATAGTACTTGATACTCATTAAAATCTCTGGTAAATAGATGTTTCTGGATTCCGCTATGATATAAGCGATAAATTGGTTGACTTCCAAGAGAATAGAATGACGTCCCTTCTTGGCTCCACCCTCGCCTGCTTAATACTTGATACTCATTTTTATCTTTTGTATATAAGTGAACTTTTAATATAGGGTGGTAGAGGCGATAAACAGCTATGTTACCGACTTTAGCTGTATTCCAAGCGACACCGTCATAGTTCCAACCTCTAATTTGTAATACAATTACTTCATTTTCATCTACTGTGTACAAATGTACTTTTAATGCGGGGTTGTACATACGATGAACATGTATTTTTCCTGTTTGACTTTGAATTGGGAGCTTAACTGTATTGGCATTCGCTTCTTGATTAAGCCAAAACATTCCGCCAATAACAACAGTTATTGATAGAATTATACCCACCAATCTAAATTTTATGTTTTTCATACATCCCTCTTTCTTTAAGATAATTTCCCAATTTATATTTTATATGAAATCCTTGATTAGCGTTATTTTATCAAGGTTTACCAATAAAATCCATATCCTTACGTTCTAATTCTATTCCGTTTCTGCATCAATTTCGATATTTTTCAGTTTAGTATCTGGCTGGTCGAGTGTCAATGTCAGTTCACCATTGGTTTTGGTTGCCCAGACATATTCGCTATCAGAATTAAATGCAACTAGATATGTTGAATCATAAACTTCTTCAGTGATAAAGTTAATAAATCCACTAAAATATTTCTCAGAACTCATTGCTATGGTTTTTAATGGTTTAGACTCTAGGTAATCATCGTAGGTTAATCGTTTTTCTTTGAAAGCATATTCTCCAGAGAATACGAGGGCTTCAAATTTTAGATATTCAGTTTGTGTTTTGTTTCCAGAATCATCAGTGTACATTCCAATTGTGTAAGAGGTCGGAGATGGTTGCTGAAGTTCTTGGATAGCTTCTTCAGAGTTTTCAATGTTTTGAGCATAGGTGGTATAAGTATTTAGAATATCAGTAATACTTTCTGTAGATGCGCCATTTTCAATTGCATCAAACTTTTCTTGAATTGGTAGAGGGAACACTGTACCGGAAAGCTCTCCATACAAATCTTGTTCATTAGATGTATAACTTCTTACTTCTTCGATATGCTCTACAGTTGCCTTGATACCGCTTAGTTCGAGTTCTAGTTTATTTTCAACATATTGGGCATGCAATTCCTTAGCTTTTGCAATGATTTCATCATCACTAAGTGATTGTAAATCAGCGAAAGTTAGCTCCTCGATCGCATACGAAGTAATCTGTTGGTCTTCAATGACACTAATTCTATGTATATAAGTATCCTTGGAAAAATTATCATCTGAGAATTGGTAAAATATTTTTCGACCGCTTGAATTTATATAGTCTCCGAATGTCATTTCTCCAGAAATCTCCGTACTTTTTGATGAACCATTTGAGGTATCTTGTGTGTTGCCACATGCAGTCATAAAAAGTGTAGCTACGCACATTGAAATTGTTAGCAGTTTTTTCATGTTATTCTCCTTTTTCATATTTTTGATGTTGATGCCTAATTTGTGTTGTTTAACGATTAAATACTATCAGTAATTTTTTCATGATGCCCTCCTTAAATTTTAGACTATTATAACATATTGTGGATATAATCACAATATGAAATGATTCACAATCAGCTTATAATGGAGAGAAGAAAGGAGTTGATAGCCATTATAAGTTTTAGACCTTTGTGGAAGACTATGGAAGCTAAGAATGTTTCCCAGTATCGACTCCTGAAATCTGGAATAGACAATAAAACATTAGATAGTCTTAAGAAAAATAAAAATATTACTCTCCTTACACTTGAAAAGCTATGTGCTATACTTTCGTGTACTCCTAATGATATAATTGAATTTACAAATGACTCTACATAAAAAAGATTCAACCCTAAGAGCTGAATCTTTAAGTATTCAATAGGTCTATCAATCGTTAACTGTTTTGGTTCAAATTGGTTCAAATTGGTTCAAATGATAGGGAGAACAATCCCTCTCTGTCAATATTTATACAGTTTTGTTGATTAAAATGCTGCATATTCCTCCGTATTTACGGATAGAATTGTATAATATATCAGTGTATATTTCAGTAAACGTTAATATTCAGTTATATCAATGTTTTAAGGCACTCGCAGGGTTTTCCCTACGGGTGTTTTTTTGGTCTTTTTGTCAACTGTATTGGGTTGACAAAGAGACCAAATATGATGGAGATGTAGAATTTCTAGTGTAGAGATTGGGAACTAGCTTGGTTGCATTTACAGAGTTATACCTTTTATACCGTTTAGGTTTCAATAGTTGTCTCTAAATGAGATTTTTATACTCTATAAAAATCAAAAATAGTAGACTTGAAAATTTATAAAACTCAAACATGATAGTGTGCCCCATGTTGCTATCCATTAGTTATTTATAAATTGTTTCCTAATTTCCTAGAGTTTTAAAAAATGAGCAGTCGACTTTGTTTTCGGTGAATAATTGCTATTTTTGATTTTAAATGAGTATTACCTGGTACTAAATGTAAACGAAATCACTATAAAATAGTCGCTAGGGAGTCTAAGTATTGTATAGGCGGTTGGCTATGAACGTCGGATTAATTTGATGTTGCTGGAATAGTAGTGGGTTTGTTGAACAAAAATTCAGCTTTCTTCTCTCTCTTTTGACGAATTGCCAATATTCTGTCCAAGTATTGAACAGGCGGTAGGAAGCCATTACAATAAAAGTATGAAAGCGTTATACTTTATGAAAGTCATCATCAAATGTCAGAAAGTAGTTACCGATGCACTCAACTGATAATCTCAGTGAGTGTAAGGTAGAGTGTGCTTGTAGCACCCGTGGTTCTTAGGGGATGATTTTTTGGAGTATGGATATAAAGGAGGTTGAAATAACAGTGGTTCTACTATTGCTAGTAGAGCTACCTCAGGAGAGCGATTTTAGATCGTCTAAAGAAAGGATGCTTTAGTAACTGAGGCAAAAAACGCTTCTAATACTCAATAAACATCAAAAGTAGACTAGCTTTCACAATTAAGAATGGTGAAAGGTTGGAAATGAGAGTAGCACCGCTAAAATTTCCTTATAATCGAAGCCGAAGGTAGAACGAGCCTTCACCAAGGCAAGTTGACGAAGGAGCCTTTTGATTTTTAAAGAGTATAACCTTCTAGATGAAGGAGTGCAGTTACCTCTGTTGGGATATTGATGTTCTCTTTTCACCAGTTCTAAAAAGGATATAGGAAAGTAGTTGATGATCGATTGGGATTGAAACTTGAATCGCTTTCACCTAACGGATGAAGTAAAGAGAAGATATCCGGATTTGGTACATGATTAGGATAGTCATTTTAAAGCTATTGTAACATATGTTGTAGAACGTTCATCTCGAGCTAATTTTGGCTATTAGACCGGCAAGCTATTTCTTGTTTCAGCCGAGAATCACTCAGATGAGGGAAGGATGCAGAGGGTATTTTGTAGAAAAGAAAGGTTAAGTTATGAATAAGAAAAAATACTTGTTTTTAGGTATTCTGTTGTTGCTTATCAGTCTATGGGGAACTGGTCTAAGAGAGGGATCTGAGGCAGAAACGATACAAGAGTTACCCCCGACAGCAGTAGAAGCTTCGGCAACAGAAGATGGGGGCTCGACCGTGTATCTGTCAGATATTGAATGGGTTTCGGCTAGTCATGGAGATGTGACAGATAGCAAGACTGTCCAAAAAGACAGGCCCTTTACCAGTGGGAATGATGGTCAAGATACAAAAATTTCATTGGTACTAGCAGATGGTACAGTCCAGTCCTTTGATAAGGGCTTAGGAACAGTAGCTGCTTCCCCAGCTAGTATTGTCTATGATATTTCTGATGCTTTAGTTAGCAAGTTTTCAACTTATATCGGATTGGATAGGACTGCAAACCATCAAGATAGCAATCATGCTAAGCTGGATAGGGTTGACATCATTGTAGATGATCAGGTTCTGTATTCAACTAAGACAGACCATCCAGATGGTATCCTTTACGATACTCCAGCTATTAAGGTGGATCTTGCTATTCCTGAAGGGGCTAGAAATTTAGAATTGAGAGCTTATGCAGGGGAGCAAACGTGGGGAGATGAATTGGTTTTTGCAGGAGCATTCTTCGTTGCTAAAGGAAAATTTAAGAATCCACATGATTTTACTCCAGCGGAGAAACGCAGAGAGATTACGAATGATCATCCCTTACTCATGATGCCTCTTTATGCAAATGGTCCAGAGTTTGAAAAGGGAAATTATAGTTTTTGGGGAGATGATACCCTGTATGGAAAATGGGAATCTATTCCAGATGATCTGAAACCCTATGTTGTTATTCAGCTCCATCCAGATGATCTTCCTAAGCGAGAGGGAACGGCAGCACAATTCTATGAATACTTTTTGAAAAAAGCAAAGGAGTATGTGAATCCTAAGACGGGGCAGAATGAACCGATTCCAATCATACTAACAACCTATACAGCAGGCAATGTTTCACATTATACAGCGGCACACTGGCTAACCAATAATTGGATTGAGAATATGTATAGACAATATCCAAACCTTCAAGGTCTATTCTCGACTGAAAATTATTGGATTTGGAGCGAGGGGATTGAAAGCCGTGCAGCAGATTATTTAAGTCTATCTGCTAAATATGGTGGTTACTTTATTTGGTCGGAACAAAACAACCATGCTTCAATTGAGAAGGCGATGGGAACACAAGGGAAAACTAAATTTAAGGATACGTTAGACAAATATTGGCAAAACTTCATCTTCATGTATAAGAATACGCCAGCTGCTGAAGGGAATGATGCTCCGACGAGTAGTTATATGACAGGATTGTGGCTGTCAGATTATGCCTATCAATGGGGTGGGCTAATGGATACTTGGAAATGGTATGAAACAGGGAAATGGAAATTATTTGCTGAAGGAAATATTGGAAAGAGTCAAGGAGATCGGCAATGGTTGACTGAACCGGAAGCCATGCTTGGAGAAGAGGCTCTGGCTATTTATCTCAATGGAGGGAGTGTTTATAATTTCGAACATCCTTTTTACACCTACGGTGTCAAGGATTTAGAATCACCTCTGTTTACCAATGTCATTAAAGAATTTTTCCGTTATGTTATCGCAAACCCAGCTCCATCTAAAGAGGAAGTGCGAAATAGAACAAAGGTTATCTTAAGAGGAGATTTCTCAACCGTTAATAATGGGCGCTTTTTTGAGGGACTTCATACTGAAAAAGCTCAGAGTCCCCTCTATACAACAGGACGTTATGGAAATATTGCAGCTGTCCCATCAACGCTCAGTCAAGAAGATTTGAGAGAACGGTTTGGAGAGGGAGTGAGGATTTTGGATTTAAATTCACCTGAATTGGCGAATTTGGATGCAAAAAAACAATTCTTTGACTCCATTTATGAAAAGCAGTATGAGGGAGATATTTTTGGGCAAAAAATAGAGAATCGATGGTTTATCTATAATTATAAGTATAATGAAAATACAGCGCAGACAGGGACCTTTGATTTTAATGGAATTGGCACAACGATAACTCTTGAACCTCATAGTTTCTTGATAGGAGAAGTTACAGACAATACTATTCAGTTCAATTTAAACAATTACCGAACCAATAAAGATTCACTGTGGGAAGGTGCAGGGTCTGCTGGTGAGGCTAAAAATCTTCCTCAGCTTGGGAAAGTTGGTGCCTTGAATTGGGTGTATGAACGGTATATTCAAACAAATCCAGGAGGCGAAGCTCGGACAACGACAATTGTTTTGGAGAATGTAGTAGGGAAACCAAGTGTAGATGTTCTTTCTGGAACAGATCAATCTTATCAAACACCAGAAATAAGCTATGATAGTCTTAGTAAAAAGGCAACAATCACGATTAAAAACAATGGTTACTTGAACTTTAAAGTCACCCTTCCGAAAGCAGAGGGCGATAAAACTCCAGATGCAGCAAATACAGACAGTGATAGCGATGGTTATACAGATGATCAAGAAAAAGTAGTTGGTACAGATCCAAAAGATTCAAACAGTAAACCAACTGTAACAGTTGGCAATATGGATGCCAAAACGATTATTGAAAAGAAACCCATTGAAGCAATCGATGTTCCAGTAACCAATCTTCCAACTAATGCTACAGTTGAAGTGGCAGGGTTGCCAGATGGCTTGACCTATCACTTGGCTACTGGTCAGATAACTGGTACAGCAACAGTAGCAGACTGGGCTAAAGACGAAAAAGAACGCCAGTTTCTAGTTAAGATTGTAGTAAAAGATGCAAATGGAAACCCAGTTGCAGAAAAGGAAATAGCCCTTAAGGTTCAACGTGCTACAGATGATCAAGGAAAGATAGCTGCTACAGATCCAAACAACACAAATAGTAAGTTATCTGGCGCTACTGTGAGATCAACTTCAACAGCAGTACTGCCAAAAACAGGGACGGCAACTTCTAATTTGGGGGAGTCCGGCTTCATTGCACTCGGTTTGGTAGCTTTCTTAGCTCTTGGTAGGGCTAAAAAAGAGAAAGCATAAGCATTTGATTGAACATGACTTAAAAGTTTGGCTAGACTTAGTTAGAATAAGTGCTATGTGTCATCTAGTAACTTCTAATTTTTTGAAACATTTTAGAATTTGTTAAAGTCGCCGTTCATTGAAAAAAGACAGTCATTGCCACATGATGATACAGTGACTTATATATTGAAAAGTTCCAAAGTTTTGAATAGCTCTGGAACTTTTTTTGTTTATCGATATAAATATGTTTTTAAGACTCTGATATAGTTGTTTCGTTTACTTTTAGTACTAGGCAAGGAGCTGCAGGCTATACTGGAGTAGGGCAAAGTGAGTTCCAATCATCTAGAAGATGATTGGAAGTGGGAAATAAGGAAACGGAGTTTCCGCAGTCGTTGAAGGAATAAAAGTTAAACTAAATGAGTATAACCAGAAAAAAGTGGACACTCTGCCACTATAGGAAATACAATTTTAAGAGCTTGAGAATAGCTAGCATGACTCCGTCTGATCTATTCCCTTCAAAAAATCCCTTCAACACCACCAGAGGTTGGGCAAAAATAAGAAATGTGACGAGTGAACCGTTCCGGCGAAGATTTTTAGTCTGTGATTGGCTAGAGCCGAAACAGTTACCGATCTATTTTCTGAGCTTTTATACTCTTTCAAAATCAAAAGGATACTTGGTCAACTTGCCTTGGTGAAGGCTCGTTCTACCTTGGGCTTCGATTATAAGGAAATGAGCGGTGCTCTAATCTACTTTTGATTTCTATTGAGTATTAGTTCGTGTTTGCTCTTTCATTTTTTGTATTAGAGTATTTTTTATCAACTTTCTAGCCAATTCAGAAGCATTTATGGTAAAATGGCACTGAAGAATATTATTTGGGGGTGTTTATGAAAATAGAAAAATGGAAGCGTTTTTCTTTGCGAAAAATGTCAGTCGGGCTGGTGTCGGCTGCTATTGGGAGTGTTTGCCTGTCATTTCAGGCTAGTCCAGTGCTAGCGAGTGAGCAACCAACCTATAAAGTGCACTATCAGTATGTTAGTGAAGATGAGCTGACAGAAGAGGAAAAGCAACTTATTATCAAGGAATTACCAACATTAGAACAGCAAGAAGAGAGTACTTACTATTTAATCTATCGCCCAAATAAGGCTACTGTGGCAAATATATTGCCATCTACAGGAAGTGATTATTCTGTACTCCTATCTTCAGCGGCGCTATTGTTTATGGTAGTGGGGATTGCCATTGGTAAAAATACAAAGGGTAAAGTAACCTCTGTATTAGTAGTCACTGCTTTAGGAAGTTCTGTCATTTCGTCTAGTGCACTGGCTTTGTCTAGCCATGAACTAGCAACTTATAATCAAACACTTGCAGTGAAGGGCGAGGAAAACTTTCCAACACCGTTAGAGATTCCTAATTATCGTTATGTTGGCTATATAAAATCGGACCATTCACAAAAGATTGTACCTCCAGTATCAAAGGTTCAACAACAGGAGAATAAAGAGTCTGAACACGGTCAAGGAACTTCAAAAGTAGAGACGGTTTCATTTGATACCGTATATAAATCAGATGATACAATGCCCTATGGACAAATGAAGGAAGTGCAAGCCGGCCAAGATGGCGAAAAAGTGGTTGTCAAAGAGGCAACTAGCGATACTGTTATTCGTGAAACGGTCACAAAAGTAGCCGTCCCTCGCCTTGTCACAGTCGGCACCCAGCCTACTGTCATTACAGAAGTGGTGCCTTATAGCGAACGCCGTATCAATGATGATAGCCTAGAAGCCGGTCAAGAAGTGGTCGAGCAGGCAGGTCAAAATGGTAGCAGGACTACAACTATAACCTATAGCTTAGATCCTCAGACTGGGCAAGTGAGGCAAAATGCTCCAGTAGTGACCGAAGAGGCAGCGGTTGATCGGGTGGTTCGGGTAGGTAGTAAAGCCCAGGAAGTCGAAACTCGGATCGTCCTACCATTTGAGACGGTCTACTCGGCAGATGAAAGCTTGGCGCATGGTCAGACAATGGAAACCCAAGCCGGCCAAGATGGCGAAAAAGTGGTTGTCAAAGAGGCAACTAGCGATACTGTTATTCGTGAAACGGTCACAAAAGCAGCCGTCCCTCGCCTCGTCACAGTCGGCACCCAGCCTACTGTGACTACAGAAGTGGTGCCTTATAGTGAACGCCGTATCAATGATGACAGTCTAGAAGCCGGTCAAGAAGTGGTCGAACAGGCAGGTCAAAATGGTAGCAGGACTACAACCACAACCTATAGCTTAGATCCTCAGACTGGGCAAGTGACGCAAAATGCTCCAGTAGTGACCGAAGAGGCAGCGGTTGATCGGGTGGTTCGGGTTGGTAGTAAAGCCCAGGAAGTCGAAACTCGGATCGTCCTACCATTTGAGACGGTCTACTCGGCAGATGAAAGCTTGGCGCATGGTCAGACAATGGAAACCCAAGCCGGCCAAGATGGCGAAAAAGTGGTTGTCAAAGAGGCAACTAGCGATACTGTTGTTCGTGAAACTGTCACAAAAGTAGCCGTCCCTCGCCTTGTCACAGTCGGCACCCAGCCTACTGTGACTACAGAAGTGGTGCCTTATAGCGAACGCCGTATCAATGATGACAGTCTAGAAGCCGGTCAAGAAGTGGTCGAACAGGCAGGTCAAAATGGTAGCAGGACTACAACCACAACCTATAGCTTAGATCCTCAGACTGGGCAAGTGACTGCAAACAAACCGATAGTAGTCGTTCAGCCGGCAACGGAGCAAGTGATTAAAGTCGGTACCAAAGTAAAACAAAAACCGACGATAACTGTGCCAACCGTTACTAAAAATGAAGATCGCAAGTCTGTATCAATGACTTTTGCATTAAGTGATCCGAGTCAGGCCTATCATTCAGCGAAAGTAAAACTGTATAAAGGTGATGAGTTTATCCGTGATGTTGCGATTTCAGATATGAATACGCCACTGACGATTGGAAATTTAGAGTATTTTACACCTTATACGCTAAAGACCGAAGTAACTTATAATCTAGGAAATGGTGAACAGAGTGAAATTCAGCAATCGACTAATGTTGAATTGGAATACAAGAAAATTGAATTTAAAGATATTCGTGGTATTGAACTCTATAAAAAAGTTGGAGAAAGCTATCAGTTACAAAGTAGACCCCAGCTAACGGATAGTAACCTCCAAAGCCACTTTATTAAGGTGTTATCAACAAGCGGAAAGCCATTATGGCTACCGATTGCAAGCAGCAGTGAAGAAGAAAAAAATGGCATACCTGTCTACAAAATCCGTGTCGTTTTACCAGAATTGGTACAAGATGAGCAAGGAGAATATAAGGAAAATACGGTATTTTATCTTCCAAAGTCAGCCGGTACTTCCAATCAACTGAACCATTACCGAGTAGACTATACCACAGTACCGAATGCAGGGGCAGAACGTACAGTTGCCTACCACAATACGGAAAAATTATTACCCTTCTATAATAAAGAATATATTGTCCGTTTAGGTAATCAAATCTTGCCTTCGCAAAAATTGTATCAAACCAATTTACGTGATGTTGTGCCAATGGTCAATAATCAAATGATTATGGATATCCATGCTTCTAAAACGGCTATCAATCGATTGTTGTTGCACTACGATGATGATACAATCGAATATATGGATCTTGCCTATAAGGAAGATTTTAAAAACAACCGAATAGCAGAGTATACGATTGTAGGAACGCCCCTATTATATACACCAGAGGTATTAGTAGATGGGTATTCAGATGTTATTGACGCTCTGTTGCCAACCTTGTCAGCGATTGAATTAGATTCGCAAGGGGTTCGCCAAACCTTGAAGATTCAGGAGAATGATTCGACAAAATCAATTGAGGATTTGTATCTAGATAGTACTTTCAACATAGTCAAATCAAACTTGGCGAAAGAATTGAAAAAGGTACTGTCAACGGATGCGGCGATCAATGTCCCAGAAGGTGCTGTAAAAGAGGCTTTGATTGAAAAAATAAAAGCAAATGCAACTCCGTTTCTTTTAGGCTTGACCTACTTAAATAAGTGGTACAATATCAACTATGATACGATTAACGTCAAAGATTTGTCGGCTTATAAATTAGACTTCTTTGGAAATCAATCTGTATCTACGCTAGATCAGATCATTCGTTTAGGAAATGCAGGCTTTGATTTATTAAAAGCATCAAGTAACGTTCAAGCTTTCGACCGTGTCATTAGCACTTCCAAACCCAAAAAGACCTTGTTTGAGTATCTTGAGAACTACCGTCAGCTATTTTTACCAACCAAATCGAATAATGAATGGTTGAAAGAAAATAGTAAGGCTTATATTGTGGAAACGGCATCTAGCGTAGACGAAGCACGTCAAAAACAAGATGCAGCGTATGGTCAAAAGAATAACAGGTATTCTATAGGCGTTTATGATACGATAACGAGTGGCAAATGGTTTCATCGGAATATGTTATTGCCCCTATTAACATTGCCAGATGAGAGTGTCTTTGTTATTTCAAATATGGCAGGTATCTCATTTGGGGGCTATGAGCGTTATAAAAATGCGACATCATTGACTGGCGATGACTTTAAGGCTTATATGCGTGATCGTGTTGACACTGCTGCCATCTGGCAACGTGATTACTTTGATGTTTGGTATAAGATTTTAGACGATGCAGCAAAAGATAAGCTCTTTGCAACGATGTTGACCTATGATGGCTTTAATTATGTAGACAGTTCAGGAACACGCTCTTGGCGTACCTTGCATGATAAAGATGATTCCATTCAAGGTTTCTTTGGACCTGTTGGTCGCTATTATCCTAACAATGGTTCAGCAGCCTATGCAACAGGGGTTATCGTTCATTTTGTTGTCTATGGTGTGTTGGATAAGGCAGGGGCCCAAGTATTCACGCATGAAATGACTCATAATCTGGATGGGTCTGCCTTCTTTAATAATTTGTCTCGTCGAGAAGGACTTGGAGCAGAGCTGTTTGCTTTTGGATTATTAGAAACTCCTGAAAAAGGTTCGTCCATCCTTGGTATTAATACAATGTTTAAAGAGCCTGTCGATGATGCAAATCGCTATCATGTAGCTGATCCCCTAAGCCGTTATCAAAGTATGGCGGATGTTGATCAATATATTACAGGCATGTTTGATGTCATCTACACATTGGATTATTTAGAAGCAACTTCACTGTTAAAACAATCCAATGATGTAAAGAAAAAATGGCTACGTGTTATTGAAAATAAACACATTACAGATAGAGATGGTCAACAAACCCATGCGGCAAATAAAATCAGACGATTAAGCGATGATGAGGTGCAAGGATTGCAAACCTTAAATGATTTGGTCGATCACAATATCATCAATAGGCGCTCATACTATGATGAAGCAGAAATAGCTCGTAATAAGTACTACAGTATTCCAATGTTGTCACCAATCTATGCTGCTTTATCAAATGATAAGGGGGCTCCGGGTGATTTAATGTTTAAACGTATGGCATTTGAACTTTGGGCAGCTAAAGGTTATAAAAATGGATTCTTACCATATGTATCAAATCAATATGGCAAAGAAGCATTAGACAGTGGCAGTCGTACTTGGTCAAGTTGGTTTGGACGATATGTTGGACTGGTTACAGATGATCTGATATTTGAGAAAGTCTTTAACAGTGAGTATTCCTCATGGAGTGATTTTAAGAAGGCAATGTATGCAGAACGGATTGAAAAAGCCTCCTCCCTCAAACCAATTACGATTGAGTATGAATTAGGTGTGCCAAATTCAACCAAAGAAGTGACCATCACATCCGTTCAACAGTTGCAAGATTTAATGGATGCAGCAATGGCAAAAGATGTGTCGAATATTAATCGAGCAACAACTCATGTACCAGCTAGTTGGGTGAACGTATTAAAATCGAAAATTTATAAGGCTTATCTGCTTCAAACAGACGATTTTAAAACATCTATTTACAAATAGATTGTATCCTTTCTTAGGCTAGTCGTATTTCTTTTACAAGAGGGGATAAGAGTAGTCAACCAGATATTGGATGGCTGAGGTGGAGTCCTGGTCAGTGATAGAGGATACAGTAACATAACAAAAGAGGTCGGACTTTGTTGCCGACCTCTTTTACTTTATTGTCAACTTCTATCCTTTTTGATTGAGTATTATCTATTTTTGCTTTTCTTTGAGGAGTATGAATCGGTATCCATTTATGAATTAGAATTTACAGATAATTCAAAGAATGTTATAATAGTCACAAACAATGAAAGGGAGTAAGAGGGTGAGCCAAACTCAGAAAATATCACGGGAGAAGAAAAAATATTTATTGACAAGGCTGAAGGAGCAGATACGACCGAAAATGCCCTTGGTTTATCTAGCTGCTTTTTTGTCATGGGTTCAGTTTTTGGTTCGAATTTTGAGTTTTTATTGGATTAGCAAAGGGTTTGCAGCTTATATGGCAAAGGAAGCATTTAGTCTTAGGGATTTGGTTCTGCATTTGCTAGTTGTTAATCTGGCTGGTTTTACAGTGGCATTCTTTGCCAAGCGTTTGCAGGGGCTTGCTTCCCAGTTTGCTCGTGATGGACTGAAGAAATCTTTCTTTGAAGTCTTGATTGCCCAAGATGGTCAATTTGAGTCAGAGACAACAGCAGCAGATGTCTTTACAGTAGCCTCTCAAGGAATAGATAGTTTAGATACGTATTACTCTCATTATTTAAGCATGTCGCTTCGGACTTATTTGAATTGTACGACGATCTTACTCTTAGTGGCTTGGTTATTCCCACTGGGGAGCCTCATTTTTATAGTTGTACTGCCCTTGATTCCACTTTCCATTGTCCTCATGCAGAAGCGTTCACAGCGCATCATGAATCGATATTGGGCATCTTATATGGATGTTGGCAATCTCTTTTTAGATGATTTAAAAGGGTTAAATACCTTGTATGCCTATCAGGCAGATGCCTTGTATGAGAAAAGTTTCAATGAGCAGGCGGAAGAGTTTAGGGATGCGACCATGGAGTTACTAGGATTTCAACTGCAAGCAGTGGGCTATATGGATGCGGTCATGTATCTAGGAATTGCTCTATCGGGTTTTGTGGCGATTGATCAACTGGTGGTGGGACACCTAACCTTGTTCCAATTTATCTTTTTTATCTTGATTGCGACGGAGTTTTTTGCACCGATTCGCGAGCAGGGGTATGGCATGCACTTGGTTATGATGAATACTAAAATGGCAGACCGAATCTTTGGCTTTTTAGACCAGATAAAGGGGAAATCTGAAGAGGGAGTCACAGTTTTAGAGAATTTTGATCAAGTTTATCTAAGAAATGTCTCCTTTGCTTATGGTAAAAAGAAGGTCTTGCAAGGGCTTGATTGGGACATGTCAGCTGGGCATCTCTATGCAGTTGCGGGTATCTCAGGGCAAGGGAAAACGACCCTAGCCCAGTTGTTGATGAAGCGTTTGTGTCCTCAGCAAGGAGAGATTCTATTCGATGAGAGATCGCTTCATAGCCTTAGTCAAGCAGCTATAAACCAGCAGGTTCTCTATGTATCGAGTCAATCCTATCTTTTAAACCAGCCCCTCTATGAGAATCTAGCCATGGCATGTGATTGGACAAAAGATGAGCTTCTTATCTGGATGGACAAGCACGGCATTTTACAATTTATCCATGATTTGCCGGATGGTTTGGACACAATAGTGGGCGAAAATGGTCAGCATCTTTCTCCTGGTCAACGCCAACAGATTATCTGTGCTCGGGCAATCTTGGCTAAGCGTTCCTTATATATCTTTGATGAAATTACTTCCAGTGTAGATGCGGATAATGAAGGGCTTATCTATGACTTGCTTCAATTGGTGGCAGAGACTGCAATCGTTGTGATGATTACCCATAAGATGAAACAGGTTTATCTAGCAGACACAGTTCTTTTCCTAGCAGATCATCAAGCCTATGTAGGACCTGCGAGGGACTTATATGCCACGAACCCAGCCTTTCGTCAGTTAGTAGATATTCAAGCACAATTAGAGGAGGCCGTTTATGGATAAAGAGAGATACCCAACAGCAGTAGTGATTCCCCGTTTGATAAAGACGATGCAACATCTACTATTGTACATCGGTCTTGCAGTCTTCTTTGCAGTTATGGGCTTTGTAACAACTGTAGCCATTCCGACTCTTTTGGTGCAAGTGGCAGGGCAGGCTTTAGAAAGAGGAGCTAGACTGTCTTGGCTGTTGCTTTTAGCCCTGATCGTCCTTGCCTTATTACGGGGTGTCTTCCGATATGGAGAGCACTACTTTGGGCACTATGTCGCTTTTCATAGTCTAGCAGCCTTTCGGAAAATGATCTTTGCTAAATTACGCCGCTTAGCACCTGGCAAGCTAGATTGTCAAGATAGTGGAGTCTTGCTCAAGATGATAAGCGAGGATATTGAGGCCTTGGAAATCTTTTTTGCCCATACCTTGGCACCTATTTCTACGGGGATTTTGGTTGCGTTTCTCATGTTTGTCACCTTTGTCAGGTATGGGTGGGAATTGGCTGTTCTAGCCTTGATGACCTATGCCTTACTGGCTCTCATCTTGCCCAATCGATTTGCTAGGCGTCTGACCCCTATTTTACAGGCACAAAATCAGGAACGTAAAGCCTATGTAGCGACCTTTATACAGGGCTTAAAAGCGGTCAAGGACTTATTGCAATTCCGTCAACTGGAGGCGTATACTGAGGCTTTACAGGTACAAAGTCAGCAAGTCAATGTCAGGGAAAGACAAGTAGCCCAGACCTATTTTATGCAACAAGTCTATAGCTTTTCAGTGATTGGTTTTGGCACGACACTCTTTGCTTGGGAAACCCTTAGGCTAGTCCAAATGGAGCGTTTGAGGGTGTTTACAGGTCTATCGCTATTGGTGGCTTTTACCAGTTCCTTTGCTCCCTTTTTAGAGTTGAGTCGTTTGCCCTTAGGATTTAAACGGGCTATGAATGCTGGACGTAATATCTTTTCTCTACTAGATGAACCAGAAATGGAAAAGACAGGGGGACCTCTCTTGGAAACCATTGATAGGATTGAAATTTGTAATCTAACATTCGCCTATAAAGAGGATAGAAAAGTGGTATATGATGGACTATCTATTGACTTTACTAAGGGCGGGATTATTGGGATTACTGGTCCGTCAGGTGCTGGTAAATCAACCTTGATGAAATTGGTGATGCGTTGGTACGAATGGCAGGCTGGAAGCATTCAATTAAATAAACGAAATAGTCAGGCTTTACATCCTGCCCAGCTACAGGCTCACTTTGCTTATGTTCCTCAGATTCCTCAGATTTTTAACCAAAGTATTCGTGAAAATCTGCTACTAGGAAGAAGGGATATTTCAGACGAAGAAATTCTTATTCTGGCAGAGAGATGTCAGATGAAAGAACGAATTTTAGAGATGGCAGAGGGACTTGATACAATTATTGATGCAACCAGTTTTTCAGCTGGCGAAGCCCAGCGTCTGGAATTGATGCGTGCCCTATTGAAACAGGCAGACTGTTATATTTTTGATGAGCCAACGAGCAATTTGGATTCACTGAATGAAGCTCTCTTCCTCCAATTGGTGAAGCAGGAATGTAGGGGACTGGTCTTTCTTATCTCGCATAGGGGGAGTACCCTTGCTTGTTCAGAACGGATTTACCGAATTGAGGATGGTCTCGTAACTTAGGCGAAAGATAGACACGAGTGCTTATTCGTGGTATCATATACTCATTTAGTTTACCTTTTAATCCTTCAAGGATTATGGAAACTCCCTTTCCTTATTTCCAACTTCCAATCACCTTTTATACTCAATAAAAATCAAAAGTAGACTAGCTTTCACAATTAAGAATTGTGAAAGGTTGGAAATGAGATTAGCACCACTCATTTCCTTACAATCGAAGCTGAAGGTAGAACTGGTGTTCACCAAGGCAAGTTGACGAAGTATCCTTTTTCCCTACTCCAGTACAGCCTGCATCGTTTCCTAGTATACTCATTTAGTTTACCTTTTAACTCGCTTTGCCGTACTCTACGATTGTTACTGACTATCGTCAGTATGATTTCCAACCTTCAACAGTCATTAGACTGTTGAAGCAGCCTGCAGCTCGTTGTCTAGTACTAAAAGTAAACTAAACAACTATACTAAAAGGAAACGAAACAGCTATAGTATCATTTAACCGGGCTGATTTATTCCATTCATCCTGAATGAAAGAGTAAGAGTAGGCAAGGAAAAGGAGCTAAAGACAGTTGGTGGCTATTGAAGCGGAAGAAAAGAACTTCTTTTCTCCAGTATTCATTCAGTCTAGTTGACCAAGAAAGTGCTTGCTTTTTGAATAATAATAAAAGAGGAAGTTCAGCCTCTCAATAAATATGGAGAAAATGATGAAACAATTAAAAGTAAAAGATTTGATGGTAACAGGAGCCTTTGCAGCTCTCTATTTCCTATGTGTGGGGCTAGGAACCTTGGTAGCGGCTATATTTGACCGTTCGGGGAATATGATGTATGCCCCAGCCTTTGCGGCTATTTTAGGCGGGCCGGTCTACATGCTCTTGGTCGCTAAGGTCGGGAAGTTTGGTTCGATTAGTTTGGTGAGTGCTGTTATGGCTTGCTTCTTTTTCATGTCAGGCTACATGACAGCAGCTTTTGTGCCAAGTTTAGTTTTTGGTATCTTAGGAGACTTGATTGGAAAACAAGGACAGTACAAGCAAAAGTGGTTCAATATTGTGAGTTTTGTCGTCTTCTCTTTTGGAAATTTAGGTCCGATTATTCTCATGTGGCTGATGAGAGACGCATATGAAGCAAATCTGATGGCGCGCGGAAAATCTGCTGACTATATTGCACGTGTGATGGTCGACTTTACTCCTTTAAATGTGCTGGTCTTGTCTACAACGATTGTCGTGGGAGCTTTGATTGGAGCTTCCTTAGGTCAACAAATGCTAAAGAAATCCTTCAAAAAATCGGGGTTATTAGAATGAGATTTGATGCCAGAAGCAAGATTCTATTAGTTATTTTTGCAGGGATTACCTATGGTATTCATGTGACAGACTTGGAACGTGCCTACTTGTTAGTAGGGATTGCAGTTTGTAGTCTTCTTGTGGGGCGCATCAAAATGGCACTTATGACCTTATTCGGGTACTTTGTGTTTTATCAGATGAGCCAACTGGATATGCTTCCCATATGGCTCTTTCGTTTTGCTTTTATGCTTAGCCATATCTGGGTCCCTCTTATGGCTGGGCATTTTCTGCTCCTTACGACCTCGGCTTATGAACTGATCCATGGTCTTCGAAAATGGCACTTGCCAGAGAGTTTTTTGTTGACCTTGGGGGTCATGTTCCGTTTTATCCCTCTGATAAAAAAAGAGGTTAGGGTGATTCAAGTATCTTTAAAAACACGGGGACTGTTTTTAAGGAAACGGGATCTGATCATGCAACCTCATCGTTATCTGGAATATGTCTTGGTACCCTTAATGATGTCGCTTCTGCGTTCGGCACAGGATTTGACCATTGCGACCTTGACCAAGGGGCTTGCAGTCACCAAGAGACCCAGTGAATTTGTGCAGTCTCGCTGGACATGGTTAGATTGGAGTGTATGTGTATGGTGTCTAAGCTTTCTCATTCTGAAATTCAAGTAGAAGCCCAGTCTTTGCGACTGACATATGCCCATGGTGAAAAACCAGCCTGTCAGGTGGAGGAATTACGCCTTGAAAGAGGAAAATGCTTGGTCTTGTGTGGGCCGTGTGGATCTGGGAAGTCTTCGTTTTTACACCTCATCAACGGTTTGATTCCAGAGTATTATCAGGGCGAAATCGAAGGGAGTTTGCGGATTGGGCAGTTCTCTTATCAGGAGGCTAGTGTCGAATGTTTAGCCAATCAAGTTGCTTCGGTTTTTCAAAATCCAGCCACTCAATTTTTCCATCAAGAGGTTTTGCAAGAGCTAGTCTTTCCTTGTGAAAATCAAGGGATGACCCGCAGTGCTATTTCCGAGCGCCTGGCAGAGGTGACAGAGCTTTTTCAGCTGGAATCCTTGTTAAATCAGAAGATGGAACATTTATCAGGTGGGCAAAAGCAGGTTGTTGCCATTGCGACTGCTGCTATGCAGGGAACCGATATCATGGTCTTTGATGAGCCAACGGCTAATTTAGATGCGGCGGGTATAAGGCGGGTAGAGGAGATGCTCCTCTCCTTGAAAAACCAGGGGAAGACCTTGATTATCGCAGAACATCGTCTTGCTTATCTAAGGGAAGTGGCTGATTCCTACGCCTATTTTTGTGAAGGAAAGGTACTGGAGCACCTATCAGCACCTGCCTTTCTGGCTTGTTTTGAGGAGAGGCGAAAGGAATGGGGATTGCGGCCATTTGATTTGCTTTCCTATCAAGTGCGAGTAAAAGAGTTGGTTCAAGCCTTTACCAATGATCAGACGGGGCTTGAATTGCATCATTTTGGTGTCTATCATCAGGGTGCCTACCTCTATCAGCTAGAACAGCTAGTGTTAGCACCTGGACAGATTGTTGGTATTGTCGGTGCAAATGGATCTGGCAAGACCAGTTTTGCCCGTTCTTTATTGGGCTTGGAGGGAGATAAGACAGGACCAGTTAGGTGGCAAGGCAAGGTCTTACGAGCTCGAGAACGCCTTGGCAAAATGGCATACGTGATGCAGGATGTACGCCTGCAGTTAGTGACGGAGCGGGTTGACAAGGAATTGACCTTGGGGCGAGAAACGAACCAGTTGGATGATGAAGTATTGAGAATCTTTCGACTTTCCCATCTCCTAGATCGCCATCCCATGAGCTTATCGATGGGAGAACAACAACGCTTAATGATTGTGGCTAGTCTCCTAAGTGATAAGGAAATCATTATTTTTGATGAACCTTCGAGCGGTCTGGATAGGGAGCAGATGGAGCAACTCGCAATCCAGCTCCAACAGTTAAAATCCAAGGGCAAATTAGTACTCCTCATCTCCCACGACGATGAATTACTAGCGAGAGTATGCGATAAGATAGTAGACCTAAGATACGAGGGCGTGAAAAAAGCGAATGAAAAATAGGAAATACGACGAAGAGTTTAGTAAGAATTTGCTTTGCAAATTCCTATTTCCCACCTCCAAAGGTATACCATACCTTTGGAGCTAGGAGGATTTATCTTTTTTCCGAGCTTTTAGCCCGAGTTCAGTTAAATCAAGATACGAGGGCGTGAAAAAAGCGAATGTACCCAAAGGGCATCCGTATCTGTAAAGCAGGCACAGCCTGCAACAGCTACGGTAAAAATAGGAAATCTGACGAGTGAAAAGCTCTAGTAGCATGTTTCAGCCTATTCCTAAAAAGCTTCTTATCTGTAATTAGATAAAGCCGAAACATCTGTCTATCTTTTTGCCGAGCTTTTAGCCCGAGTTCAATCAAGATGTGAGGACGTGAAGAAAATGGAAAGAAAAATAGGGAATCGGAGAAGATTACTCCAGTAATCGATACGATTCATCTTTTTTCTAGCATTTTTAGTCCGAACTCAATTAAGATACGAGAGCGTTTGACACGAGTATCACTCGTTTCAGAACGTAGACAAATCCTCTAAGTGACAGAAAAATGGCAAATTCGAAGTGTGAATATCATCTTGAAGTAACTCTTAAAAATACTGATATAGCGGTATTTCTAAGAGTTTTTATATTTTTTAGTAAAAGAAGAAAGATTAAAGAAAATTAGTCGAAATAGACTTTTTCTTCAATCTGACACGAGTATCACTCGTTTTATTTCTAATACTCAATAAAAATCAAAAGGTTGGAAATGAGATTAGCACGGCTCATTTCCTTATAATCGAAGCCGAAGGTAGAACGAGCCTTCACCAAGGTAAGTTGACGAAGGATCCTTTTGATTTTTAAAGAGTATAATTCTCTAAAGATCTATTTTGTAGCAGGGATTGGTTTAAGATTTATTTTAGAAAAATTTAAAGGTTTTTTCAGAAAACAGAGATATACTTTTTCTATGTTGATTATCTAAGGAAATCCTATTGTTGGCTTTTCTGAGGTATCAGGAATAGATAGAATTGAGGAATCTTGAATGAATATAAGAAAAATCTTTGGATCATCTGTTACGTTATTGAGCATGACCTTACTGGTAGCCTGTTCAACGGCTACAGGGCAATCGTCCACTGGTTCACAAACCAATCAGGCTACGACTTCGCTAACGAATCAAGTTTCTAGTACGGTTGACTGGGATAGTTTACCAACCAAGGAAGTAACCTTGAGCAATGAGGGGCTAACGATTACAGAAGCGGGAACCTATGTACTGACAGGCAGTACAACAGCAGGGGTGAGGGTGAATACAACTGGCAATGTCCGTTTGGTTTTAGCAGGGACGACTATTTCAAGCCAAGATACTGCTGCAATCTATGTGGAAGCGGCAGATAATGTTCTACTAGAATTAGAGGCAGGGACAGAAAATAGGGTGTTTGATAGTCAGCAACATACGGATAGTAATATTGAAGGAGCGATCCATTCTAAGGCTGATTTGACTATTACAGGTACAGGCCGTTTGACGGTTGAGGGAAATTTTGAGGACGGAATTGTGTCTTCTGATGACCTTGTGATTGAGGCAGGTACGATCCAGGTTTCCGCTTCTGATGATGGAATCCGAGGGAAAGATTCGGTGACGATTACAGGTGGTACCATCGATGTGACTGCAACAGGTGATGGGATTAAGTCCAATAATGATCAAGATACAAGCAAGGGCAATGTCCAGATTGCAGGTGGTAGCATCACAGTTCAAGCAGGTGATGATGCCATCAAGGCAGAGTCCAGTTTGATTATTGATGATGGGGAAGTAACAGTAACAAAAAGTGCTGAAGGGCTTGAGGGTGCAAATGTGACCATTAACGGTGGAACAGTCACAGTTAACTCGACAGATGATGGGATTAATGCCGCAAGCGATGTCATGGGAGCAGATCTCTTTATCAAAGTGACAGGTGGTACAATGAACGTAAGCGTTGGTCAAGGTGATACCGATGCCTTTGACTCAAATGGAGATCTCTTTATCTCAGGTGGAAGTATCACCATTACGGCGCCAACATCAGCCTTTGATGTTGATGGAACAGTAGAGTTTACTGGTGGTGATGTAACGGTTAATGGACAAAAACAAACAGAGATTGTCGCATCAGGCCCTGGAGGTGGCTTTGGTGGTGGACGTGGAGCGGGCAATCGTCCTGGCGGTTGGTAATTCATATAGAATTAGGTCGCTTATACCGAAAGGTAGCCACTGCTGTCACCTGAGATCGTCCAGCAGGGCTTGAAACCATAAAAGAAAAGATAGGGGCGAGACAAGCCACTCATCTCATCAAGAAAAGGAAAAAAGCAAATAGCCCTCAGTAGCTGTGTACTTCTACTGAGGGCTTCGTGCTGTAGTGATAGAGGTGTACTCTTTGAAAATCAAACTCTGGTCTGATTGCCTCACCTGGCTGAATATCCGTTTTATATGTGGTTTCATCGTCTAGTCAGCTGGTCTCTGTTTTCTTGATTTGTCCATATTTGGCAAATTGATCTGGTATTTAATGACCAGTAGGCGAATGAAGAGGAAGATGAAGAAAAGGCTGATAAAGACTGGGATTCGAGGCAGGTTCCAGTCAAGAACGAGGAAGTGGTAACTAATGCCTGTAAAAAGGGCGAGGACAGCATAGACATCTTCTTTTAAGACAACGGGTGTCTCATTGACCAGTAAATCGCGAATAATACCACCACCAACACCTGTTAGGGCTGCAAGAATACCAGAGGTCATCATATTGATGCCTAACTGCACACCGGTACTAGCTCCAATCAAGGCAAAGATGATCAAGCCGATTGCGTCAAAGATAAGATTGGCTTTGCTGAGAAATTGGTATAAGGTTTTGTCGCGTGGCGATTCATTTTTCTTCATGACGACAAAGAGGTACATGATAATCGATACAAGGACGGAAAGGTAGATAGAAGAGGGCTCTGTTAGGGCGACAGGAAGCTGGTTGATGAGGGTGTCTCGAATGACCCCACCTCCGATCGCAGTAATAGTCGCAAGTAAGGTAATGCCAAAAAGATCAAGTTTTTTCTTAAAGCCCTTAATCGTGCCAGAAACGGCAAAGGAGATGGTACCAAAATAGTTGCAAATCATTAAAAATAAATCGAAATCCATAGCGACCTCCGCGGTTATTCTACCATAAAATAGGGGAATATTCAATGGAAATGAAGTTTGTGAAAAAAAGAACTTACTTCCGAAAAATAGTTTGGTGAATTTTGTGAAAAAAGGCACGAATCTAGCTTTTTTCACAGATAGGACAGGAAGTAGAAAACGGTTAAATTATTTGCAATTTGTGAATTTTTGCATTATCATAGAGAAGAAACAGAATAACTTTGGAGGAAATTATGGTATCTATTTCAAAAGAAAAACATTTGGATATGTTTTTAAAAATGCAACAAATCCGTGATGTGGATATGAAATTAAATAAACTTGTTCGCCGTGGATTTGTACAAGGAATGACCCACTTCTCAGTTGGGGAAGAGGCTGCTTCAGTTGGAGCAATAGCGGATTTGACAGATCAAGATATTATCTTTTCAAATCACCGTGGACATGGTCAGACCATTGCCAAAGGAATTGACATCAATGCCATGATGGCTGAGCTTGCTGGTAAGGCAACTGGCTCCTCAAAAGGGCGTGGTGGTTCCATGCACTTAGCAAATCTTGAAAAAGGCAATTATGGAACAAATGGTATCGTTGGCGGTGGTTATGCCCTTGCAGTCGGAGCTGCGCTTAGCCAACAATATCTTGGAACAGACAATATCGTTATTGCTTTCTCAGGAGATTCAGCGACCAACGAGGGGAGCTTCCATGAGTCTATGAACTTGGCAGCCGTTTGGAACTTGCCTGTAATCTTCTTTATCATCAACAATCGTTATGGTATTTCAACAGACATTACCTACTCAACTAAAATTCCTCATCTTTACCTACGTGCTGATGCTTATGGTATGCCAGGTCACTATGTAGAGGATGGAAATGATGTTGTGGCTGTTTATGAAAAAATGCATGAAGTCATTGAGTATGTTCGTGCTGGAAATGGACCTGCCCTCGTTGAGGTGGAATCTTACCGCTGGTTTGGGCATTCAACTGCTGATGCAGGTGTCTACCGTACCAAAGAAGAGGTGGATGCTTGGAAAGCAAAAGATCCACTTAAAAAATACCGTGCCTACTTGACAGAAAATAAGATTGCGACGGATGAGGAACTAGACGCTATTGAAGCGCGGGTTGCAGAAGAAGTAGAAGCGTCTGTAAAATTTGCTCAAGAAAGTCCAGATCCAGACATTTCGATTGCTTATGAGGATGTTTTTGTGGACTAATTCCTTAAATAAGGAAAGACAGAAAGTGTTCCAATGGAACAAGTAAGATTTGATATTTTCTAGGAGAAAAAGATGACTGAAACAAAAGTAATGGCCTTGCGTGAAGCGATTAACTTGGCTCAAAGCGAGGAGATGCGTAAGGATGAACGCGTATTCTTAATGGGAGAGGACGTAGGAATCTACGGGGGAGACTTCGGTACCTCTGTTGGGATGTTAGAAGAATTTGGTGAAAAACGTGTCCGTGATACTCCAATTTCAGAAGCTGCGATTGCAGGTTCTGCAGTTGGTGCTGCTCAAACAGGTCTTCGTCCAATTGTTGACTTAACCTTTATGGACTTTATCACGATTGCTCTTGATGCGATTGTCAACCAAGCAGCGAAAACGAACTATATGTTTGGTGGGGGCTTGAAAACACCTGTAACCTTCCGTGTGGCTTCTGGTTCGGGAATCGGATCAGCAGCGCAACACTCCCAATCTCTTGAGGCGTGGTTGACCCACATTCCGGGGATCAAGGTTGTTGCACCAGGGACAGCGAATGATGCGAAAGGTTTGTTGAAATCTTCTATTTTAGACAACAACCCTGTCATCTTCTTGGAGCCTAAAGCACTTTATGGTAAAAAAGAAGAGGTTAATCTTGACCCTGATTTCTATATCCCACTTGGAAAAGGTGAAATCAAGCGCGAGGGTACGGATGTGACCATCGTGTCCTACGGTCGGATGTTGGAACGTGTTCTGCAAGCAGCTGATGAAGTGGCAGCAGAAGGCATCAGTGTAGAAGTCGTTGATCCACGGACCCTCATTCCTCTTGATAAAGAATTAATCATTAATTCAGTTAAGAAAACTGGAAGGGTTATTCTGGTCAATGATGCTTATAAAACAGGAGGATTCATCGGCGAGATTGCTTCTATTATCACGGAAAGCGAAGCCTTTGACTATTTGGATGCGCCAATCATTCGTATTGCTTCTGATGATGTTCCTGTTCCTTATGCTAATATTCTTGAAAATGCAGTATTGCCAAACGTTGAAAAGATTAAAGCTGCAATTTACAAACAAGTTCATAAAGGGTAAAAGCGAGACAGACGGTTTTGGGATAGTTCAAAACCGTCGCTCCCTTATTCGCTAGCCGAAGAGAAGGGAAAAAACAGAAAGGAAGATTACATGGCAATAGAAATTATCATGCCTAAACTCGGTGTGGACATGCAAGAAGGTGAGATCATCGAGTGGAAAAAACAAGAGGGTGATTTTGTCAATGAAGGTGATGTCCTCTTGGAAATGATGTCTGACAAGACCAGCATGGAATTAGAAGCTGAAGATTCAGGCGTCCTTCTTAAAATTGTTCATGGCAATGGTGTAACAGTACCTGTTACAGAAGTCATTGCCTATCTTGGAGCAGAAGGAGAAGATGTAGATGTAGTAGCAAGTTCGACTGCTACATCAGCTCCTGAGGTCGCTCCAGTTGAAGCGACACCAGTTGTGGTAGTAGCGGAGGCTCCTCTATCAACTGCGAAGCCTCAAGGCGGTGGGAAGGTACGTGCTACGCCTGCTGCCCGTAAATTGGCGAAAGACTGGGAGATTGATTTGGGGCTTGTTCCGGGAACAGGTGCTAATGGTCGGGTTCACAAGTCAGATGTGGAAGACTTTAAGGGAGCTGCTCCTAAGGCAACACCACTTGCCCGTCGTATTGCAGCTGATAAAGGAATCCAGCTTGAAGATATTATTGGAACAGGTGTTAACGGTAAGATTCTCAAGGAAGATGTGCTTGCAGCACTTGCAGCTAGTCAACCAGTAGCGGTAGAAGAAGCTCCTGTTAAGGCAACAGAAAAACCAGCTAAGTCATTGCCAGAAGGCGTTGAAATCATCAAAATGAGCCCAATGCGTAAGGCAATTTCAAAAGGAATGGTCAACTCTTACCTTACTGCCCCAACCTTTACGCTTAACTATGACATTGATATGACCAACTTGATGGCACTTCGTAAGCAAGTACTTGAGCCAATTATGAACAAGACAGGCTTGAAAGTGACCTTTACCGACTTGATTGGTCTAGCAGTTACTCGTACATTGATGAAAGAGGAGCATCGCTACATGAATGCATCGCTCATCAATGATGCACAAGAAATTGAATTGCATAAATTTGTAAATCTTGGAATCGCTGTTGGTCTAGAAGATGGTTTGGTTGTCCCAGTTGTTCATGGTGCAGACAAGATGAGCCTGTCTGATTTTGTCGTCGCTTCTAAAGATGTGATCAAAAAAGCTCAATCCGGTAAATTGAAAGGTGCAGAAATGTCTGGTTCTACCTTCTCTATTACCAACCTTGGTATGTTTGGTACCAAGACTTTTAACCCGATTATTAACCAACCAAACTCAGCCATTCTTGGAGTTGCCTCAACTGTGCAGACACCTGTAGTGATTGACGGTGAAATCAAAATCCGCCCAATCATGGCTCTTTGCTTGACCATTGACCACCGCATTATTGACGGAATGAACGGTGCTAAATTCATGGTAGATTTGAAAAACTTACTTGAAAACCCATTGGAACTGTTAATCTGATGAAGCATTAGATTGTAAACAAAAACTTGTAAAGAAAATAGAGAAAGGAAAAGGGTTCGTGCGTGTAAGCGTACTTGAACCCGCCCTAAACACTTTGTAAAAAAGCCCCTGATAGAAACGGCTTGATTCCCTTATGAGCGGTAGTTAGCTGGCTATGTACTTCATTTTATTGGTGACTAGCCTTACAGGGGGCTCGCAACGAAGTTGCAAGCAACTTCTGCTCGGTAGCCGATTTTTACGTTGTGTTTTACGGGCTTGGTATCTTATATATGGCAGTTGAAATTATTATGCCAAAACTTGGCGTTGACATGCAAGAAGGTGAAATCATCGAGTGGAAAAAGCAAGAAGGTGATGTGGTCAACGAGGGAGATGTTATCTTAGAGATGATGTCGGATAAGACCAGCATGGAATTGGAAGCGGAAGATTCTGGTATCTTGCTAAAAATCGTTCGTGGTAATGGTGAGACTGTACCTGTTACAGAAGTAATCGGCTATATTGGTGCAGAAGGTGAAGTGGTGGAAGCTGGTACAGCAGCAAAAGTAGAGGTTGCTCAGGCAACAGCAGATTTGAAAGCGGCAGGATTGGAAGTGCCAGTAGCTCCGGCTGCAAGTCCAGAGGCACCAAAAGTAGCACTTGCAGCAGATGAGTACGATATGGTTGTCGTCGGTGGCGGACCTGCAGGTTACTATGCAGCGATTCGCGGTGCACAATTAGGTGGAAAAATTGCAATCGTTGAGAAATCAGAATTTGGTGGAACCTGCTTGAACAAGGGTTGTATCCCGACAAAAACTTACCTCAAAAATGCAGAAATCCTTGATGGTTTGAAGATTGCAGCTGGTCGTGGTATCAACCTTGCTTCCACCAACTACACCATTGATATGGATAAAACAGTGGACTTCAAGAACTCTGTTGTGAAGACCTTGACAGGTGGGGTACAAGGTCTCTTGAAAGCCAACAAAGTGACGATTTTCAATGGTCTTGGTCAAGTTAATCCTGATAAGACGGTAACTATCGGTAGCCAAACAATCAAGGGGCGGAGTATTATTCTTGCGACAGGTTCAAAAGTATCCCGTATCAATATTCCGGGAATTGATTCGAAACTTGTCTTGACGTCAGATGATATCCTGGATCTTCGTGAAATTCCAAAAACTCTTACAGTCATGGGAGGCGGAGTTGTCGGAGTGGAGCTTGGTCTTGTCTATGCTTCATACGGTACAGAAGTAACTGTTGTTGAAATGGCAGATCGGATCATTCCAGGTATGGATCGCGAAGTATCGATTGAGCTTCAAAAAGTTCTTTCTAAGAAAGGAATGAAGTTCTTGACTTCTGTTGGTGTATCTGAAATTATTGAAGACAATAACCAATTGACGATTCAGTTGAACGATGGCTCTGAAATCGTATCTGAAAAAGCCCTTCTTTCAATCGGACGTGTGCCACAACTAGCAGGTCTTGAAAATCTTGATCTTGAAATGGATCGTGGACGTATCAAAGTGAATGCCTACCAAGAAACATCGATTCCAGGTATTTATGCACCAGGTGATGTCAACGGTACGAAGATGTTGGCTCATGCTGCGTATCGCATGGGTGAAGTGGCTGCTGAAAATGCGATTAAGGGGAATCACCACAAAGCAAAATTGGACTTCACACCAGCGGCAGTCTATACACATCCAGAAATTGCCATGGTTGGTTTGACAGAAGACCAAGCGCGTGAGCAATATGGTAGCGACATCTTGATTGGAAAATGTAGCTTTGCTGGAAATGGTCGTGCGATTGCTTCAAATGAAGCACATGGATTTGTCAAAGTGATTGCAGATAAGAAATACCATGAGATTCTTGGTGTGCATATCATTGGTCCAGTAGCAGCTGAGATGATTAACGAAGCAGCAACCATCATGGAATCAGAATTGACAGTAGATGATGTAGTCGCTTCTATCCATGGACATCCAACCTTCTCAGAAGTGATGTATGAAGCTTTCTTGGACGTCTTAGGAGTGGCTATCCACAACCCGCCAAAACGTAAATAAAGACTATAAAAGGAGACAATCGTCTCCTTTTATAGTCTCAAAATGTAGACCAAGAACGTGAAAGTTGTTTATCTTTTTCTATTTCTATCTGTGATTTCTTCACCCAGTCAGCTATTGATTTTTAAAGCGTATTAATGGTTGAAAATCGTAAAATTCTATCCTATTGTTTTTTCTGCGTGTCGCGGTATCAATCACTTGTTTTTTGAGAGCGTTTGCCCTATACTAGATAGAGATAAAGATGAGGAGTATGCTATGAAATACATTGTCAATAACAGTAATGATCCAGCTTATAACATTTCTCTAGAAGCCTATGCTTTTAAAGAATTGACCCATGTTGATGAAATTTTTATCCTATGGATCAATGAACCTGCTATTATCATTGGAAAACACCAGAATGCTATTCAGGAAATCAATAAGGAATATACAGATGCCCACGGTATTCATGTTGTTCGCCGCTTATCAGGTGGTGGTGCGGTATACCATGATTTGAACAATTTAAACTATACGATTATTTCCAACAAGGCAGATGAGGGCGCATTTGATTTTAAAACTTTCTCAAAACCAGTTATTGACACGCTTGCAACCCTAGGGGTTAAAGCGGATTTTACAGGACGCAATGACCTTGAAATTGAGGGTAAGAAGATTTGTGGAAATGCCCAGGCCTATGCCAAGGGACGCATGATGCACCATGGCTGCCTGCTTTTTGATGTTGATATGACTGTTTTGGGGGATGCCTTGAAGGTGAGCAAGGATAAGATTGAATCAAAAGGGGTCAAATCAGTTCGTGCGCGTGTGACGAATATCAATACGGAGTTGCCAGAAAAAATGACCGTCTTAGAGTTCAAGGACGCCATTTTGAATCAGATGAAGCAAGAATATCCTGATATGGATGAATATGTCCTATCAGAAGAGGAACTCAAGCGTATTCAAGAAATCCGGGATACCCAGTTTGGGACTTGGGATTGGACCTTTGGTCAGACCCCTGAATATACAGTGGAGCGTAGTGTCCGCTATCCCGCTGGAAAAATCACGACCTATGTGAAGGCAGAAAAATCAGTCATTGAATCGATTAAAATTTATGGAGATTTCTTTGGAATTGGCGATGTCGCAGACATTGAGGAATTACTTGTCGGAACACGCTATGAGTATGTAGATGTACTTGCAAAACTCCAGACGATTGATACGACCTATTATTTTTCACGAATGACAACAGAAGAAGTCGCAAAAGCGATTGTAGCTTAATCTTGAGTAGGAGGCTGGTCAATCAGCCTCTTTTATAGTTGTGTCATTATGCCCCTCACATCTGAATGGAGTTCGGACTAAAAGTTGTGTAAAAAAGATAGGTAGCTGTTTTAGCTTTAACCAATTGCAGTTGAAAATCTTTTAGGGATAGGCTGAAACATGCTACTAGAGCTTTTCACTCGTCAAGATTCCTAATGTTCATTCGCTTTTTCTAGACCCTTGTATCTTGATTTAACTGAACTCGGGCTACAACTCACTGAAAAAAAGACCGTAACAGAAATGGATTAAAACGCAGTGTATTAGCGGTAGCTAGCTGGCTATTCCCTGCATTTCATTTGTGACTAGCCTAGCTAGCCTCGCAGGGGTCTCGCAACGAAGTTGCAAGCAACTTCTGCTCGGCCGCCTATTTTCGCTTTGAGTTTTTTACGGGCTTAGTATCTTATTTTAATTGAACTCGCCCTAAACTCTGTGCGAAAAAGACAAATTTTCTTAGAAACTAA